>JACMKW010000711.1 GCA_014379885.1 Rhizobacter sp. | reverse complement strand
CTGGCGGCCTTGCTGGCCGAGTAAGGGCTGTTGGGCTCGTAGGCGTGAGTCTCGGTGAAGGGCGCGTCGTTGGGCTTCAGCGAGCCGTAGACCTCGTCGGTCGAGACGTGATGAAAGCGGAAACCGTCTTTGGCTGCGCCTTGCAGATGCATCCAGTACCCACGGGCCGCTTCAAGCAGCGTGAAGGTGCCATTCACATTGGTCTGCACAAAGGCACCTGGGCCGTGGATGCTGCGGTCGACGTGGCTCTCAGCCGCAAAGTGCACGATGGCACGGGGCTGGTGCTCGGCCAGCAGGCGGTCGAGCAGCGCGCGGTCGCCGATGTCGCCTTGCACGAAGATGTGCCGCGCGTCGCCGTGGAGCGTCTTCAGACTCTCCAGGTTGCCCGCGTATGTGAGGGCGTCGAGGTTGAGCACCGGCTCGCCCGTGGCGGCAATCCAGTCGAGCACGAAGTTGGCGCCGATGAAGCCGGCGCCGCCGGTGACAAGAATCATGGGATGTGGGGTGTGTTGGTTGGGGTGCTGGCCTGGTGTCGCCCGTTGGCCGAACGATTCTAGTGGCGCATCAGGGCCTGATCCGGGGGCATTTCCCGCCCGGTAGATAATCCTAAGATGACTCAAACAGCTCTGGAACCCCTCGGTCTCGTGCCTTCACAAGAGGCCGACACCGAATCTGACGCCCCCGTCACCATGGAATTCGCGTCGCTGGGCCTGGCGCCCGTGCTGGAGCGGGCCGTTGCCGAATCCGGCTACACGACCATGACGCCGATTCAGGCCAAGGCCATTCCTATCGTGCTGGCCGGGCGTGACGTGATGGGTGCGGCGCAAACCGGCACTGGCAAGACGGCCGCATTCTCCCTGCCGCTGCTGCACAAGATGCTCAAGCACGAGAACAGCAGTGCCTCGCCGGCCCGCCACCCGGTGCGTGCCCTGGTGCTGGCGCCCACGCGCGAGCTGGCCGACCAGGTGGCCAAGAACATCAAAACCTATTCCAAGCACACCAAGCTGCGTGCCATGGTGGTGTTTGGTGGCATCGACATGAAGCCGCAGACGCTGGAGCTGAAAACCGGCGTCGAGGTGCTGATTGCCACGCCAGGCCGTTTGCTGGATCACATCGAAGCCAAGAACTGCGTGCTCAATCAGGTGGAGTACGTGGTGCTCGACGAGGCCGACCGCATGCTCGACATCGGCTTTCTGCCTGACCTGCAGCGCATCCTGAGCTACCTGCCCAAGCAGCGTCAGACATTGCTGTTTTCTGCCACGTTTTCGCCCGAGATCAAGCGCCTAGCCGAGAGCTATCTGCAAGACCCGATTCTGGTCGAGGTGGCGCGGCCGAATGCCACCGCCACCAATGTGGAGCAGCGCTTTTACAGCGTGACCACCGACGACAAGCGCGCCGCGGTGATCAAGCTGATCAAGGACCGTGCGCTCACGCAGGCCCTCGTGTTCGTCAATTCCAAGTTGGGTTGTGCGCGCCTGGCCCGCTCGCTGGAACGTGATGGCTTGAAGACCAACGCGCTGCACGGCGACAAATCGCAAGACGAACGCTTGAAGGCGCTTGAGGCCTTCAAGCGCGGCGAGGTGGATGTGCTGGTGTGCACCGACGTGGCCGCGCGCGGCCTGGACATCGCCGACCTGCCGGCCGTCTTCAATTTCGACGTACCGTTCAATGCTGAAGACTACGTGCACCGCATCGGCCGCACCGGGCGTGCGGGAGCTTCTGGCCTGGCGGTCACGCTGGTCAGCAGCAGCGATGCGAGGCTGGTGTCTGACATCGAAAAACTCATCAAGAAGAAGATCGATCTGGAGCCGATCGAGCTGGACGAAGCCCGCCCGCCACGTGAAGAACGCCCCCGTCGCGTGCGCGAGGAGGCTGCGCCGAGTGACAGCCCACGCCCCGTGCGCAGCTATGCACAGACGACCCGGGCGCCTGGGGACCCGTTCTTCGACAAGCCCTATGAGCCCAGCAGCACAGCCGATGCGGCCTGGGACAACAAAGTACCTCCGCCCTCTTCTGCAGGGCGTGGTCTGTCGCCCAACATCAAGCCAAAGAAGAAGGTCGCTGCCTTGTTTGGCGGCAAATCGACGTCGACTTGAAGCGCTTGCGCTCAGCGCGCAAGCAGCGAAAACACGGCGGGCGTATCGGCTGGCATGTGGGCCGGTGAGGCTTTCCACTGGGCCGCCGTGGCGGTGCGTGTCCAGGCCTGAGGCAGCGTGAGGCCGCAACTGACCGAGAGCAGGGTCTCACCGTGCAGGTGGCCGACGAGTGCCGCAAGCAAGGCCTCGTTG
>JACMKW010000710.1 GCA_014379885.1 Rhizobacter sp. | reverse complement strand
TGCGCCACTCGGCCAATCGGTAGACCAGCGTCTTGGCCACGTCCTTGATGACGGCAAATCCTCCCGCCATGTCGCCATACAGCGTGCAGTAGCCCGTGGCCATCTCGCTCTTGTTGCCGGTGGTCAGCACGATGGAGCCGAACTTGTTCGACAAGGCCATCAGCAAGGTGCCGCGAATGCGCGCCTGGATGTTCTCTTCGGTGGTGTCTTCCTTGAGGCCGGCGAACTCGGTCGCCAGGCTCTGCTTGAAAGCATCGAACATCGGCACGATGGAGATCTCGTCGTAGCGCACACCCAGGCGCTGGGCCATGTCGCGCGCGTCGATCCAGGAGATGTCGGCCGTGTACGGCGAAGGCATCATCACGGTGCGCACCTTGTCGGCGCCCAGCGCGTCGACGGCAATCGCCAGCACCAACGCCGAGTCGATGCCACCGCTTAAGCCCAGCAAGATGCCGGGAAAACCGTTCTTGCCGATGTAGTCGCGAACGCCCGTCACCAATGCGCCCCAGGCCTGGGCTTCCATTTCGGGAACCGGAGACACGGCACCGGTCACACCATCGCGCCCCACTTCCACGATCAACAGGGCTTCTTCGAAGAACGGCGCGCGTGCGGCCACACGGCCCTGTGCGTCGAGTGCAAACGAGGCCCCGTCGAACACCACCTCATCCTGGCCGCCGGTCAGGTGCGCATAGAGCAAGGGCATGCCGACATCGCGAGCACGCAGCGCCATGCGCTCTTCGCGTTCCGTCACCTTGCCCAGGTGGAAGGGCGAGGCGTTGAGCACACACAGCACCTCGGCGCCAGCCGCCTTGGCGGCGCGCGCAGGTTCATCGAACCAGGCGTCTTCACAGATGTTCAAGCCGAACTTCAAGCCATCGACCTCGAACACCACCGCGCCCTGCCCCGCATCGCGGCCCGACGCAAAGTAGCGTCGCTCGTCGAACACCTGGTAGTTGGGCAACTCGCGCTTGCAGTAAGTTGCCAACACCTTGCCGCCAGCAAGAACCGAGGCTGCGTTGTAGCGCTGCTGCACGGCATGCGACTTCGACCTAACATCGCCCCGCTCACCCCACTGATGCGGATGCCCCACCACCACATGCAAGCCTGGAAGATCAGCCAAAGCTTCGGCGCATTCGGCCAGGGCTTGGGCGCACGACTGCATGAAAGCTGGCCGCAGCAGCAGGTCTTCAGGGGGGTAGCCACACAAGGCCAGCTCGGGCGTGAGCACGACGCGTGCACCTTGAGCGTGCGCACGGCGCGAAAACTCGACGATCTTGCGGGCATTGCCGCTCAGATCACCCACCGTGGCATTGATCTGCGCGAGCGCAACCTTGACCGCGAAATTTGATGGCATATGAGTGAAGAAAAAAGCTTGAATGATTATGTCATTCGGGTTCTAGCCCACCCCGCCCTCGTGGACGCTGCGCAATGGAATGCGCTGCTGGCGGCGCAGCCCAGCGCCACGCCCTTCATGCGCCACGAGTACCTGCTGGCCATGCATGAGTCAGGCAGCGCGGTCGACAACACAGGCTGGGAGCCGCAATATTTGGTGATGCATGAGGGCGACCAGCTCATCGCCGCCTGCCCGCTGTACCTCAAGTCGCACTCCTACGGCGAATACGTGTTCGACTGGGCCTGGGCCGATGCCTACCAGCGCCACGGCTTGCGCTACTACCCCAAGCTGCTGAGCGCCGTGCCCTTCACCCCTGTGCCCGGGCCACGTTTGCTGGCCCGTGATGCGTCAGCACGCATTGCCTTGCTCGAAGCAATGAGGCAGTTCGCGCAGCAGGCCAAGCTCTCATCGGCCCACGTGCTGTTTCTCGATGACGCCGACCAGAAAGCCGCCCGCAGCGCCGGCTGGATGATGCGCAGCACGGTGCAGTTCCATTGGATCAATCGCCAACCGCTGCCGTATGCGGATTTCACCGAGTTCCTGGCCAGCCTGCAGCGCGAGAAACGCAAGAAGATCCAGCAAGAGCGGCGGCGTGTGCTGGAGGCCGGCGTGAGCTTCACCACCCACCCGGGCGCACACATCAGCGCAGAAGATTGGGACTTTTTCTACCGCTGCTACACCCTCACGTACCGCGCCCACCACTCATCGCCCTACCTCACGCGCGACTTCTTCGAACGAATGGCAACCACCATGCCACAGCATTGGTTGCTCTTCATCGCCTGGAAAGACGGCGTGCGCGTGGCCGCTTCGCTGATCGCCATCGACCCTGAGCGCGGCACCGCCTTCGGCCGCTACTGGGGCGCGACGGAACACATCTCGTGCCTGCACTTCGAAGCCTGTTATTACCAACCGCTGAGCTGGTGCATCGCCCAGGGCTACCAGCGTTTTGAAGGGGGCGCGCAGGGCGAGCACAAGATGGCGCGTGGCTTGTTGCCTGTGCAAACCTGGTCGGCCCACTGGTTGGCACACCCGCAGTTTGCGCTAGCCGTAGCAGAGTTTCTCGAACGAGAAGGTGCCGGCGTCGAGAGCTACCTCGACGAGTTGAACGAGCGCCGCCCGTTCAAGGCTTGAAGTCGCCCGCCACCGCGCTCACGAAGCTGTCTGGCTTGATGTGGGTGCGCAGGGCAGCGTTCACCTGCTCCAGTGTCAGCTTGCCCAGGGCATCGTCCACACGGGCGGAGACCGCAAACGTGCGCCCCAGGTCGAGGTTGTTCGCCAAGCCACTCGCCAGGTTGCGGTCTTGCGCTCGCGACAGCTTGCGAAACGCCAGCAGGCCGCGCTTGCCTTCAGCCAGCTCCTGCGCGGTGAACCCGTCTTTCAAGGCACGTGCCAACTCTTGCTTGAAAGCTGCTTCGACCTTGGCCAGGTTTTGCGGCGCGAAGATGGCGCTCGCCTGCCACACCGAATGCGGCTCCTGGCTGTTCCAGCTGACACCGCTGCGCACGTCGTACGAGAGGCCTTCGGTCTCGCGAATGCGCATCCACAGGCGCGACTGACCACCCGAGCCAAGCAGGTAGTTGGCCATCGACAGCGCGGGGTAGTCGGCATCCGTATCGGTGAGTGGCACGCCTTGCCGCACCAGCATCGTGGCGTTCTGTTTGTCGGGGGTTGCGAGCTGCAGGCGTTGTGGCGCCACAGCTCGCAAGGGTTGCGGCACACGGGTGTAGGGCTCTCCACTCTTCCAGCCGGCAAAAGCCTTCTCGATGGAAGCGCGCACGGCGGCCACGTCCATGTCGCCCGCCGCGCCGAACTCGGCTCTGGCCGCACCATAAAAGCGTTGATGGAAGGCACGCAGTTGCGCCACCGTCACCGCATTCACATCGCTCACCGTCTCGTCGAAGCTGCTGACGTAGCGCACATCGCCGCGCGGGTAGGGGTTGCCCAGGCGGGCCAGGGCGTTGTCGGCCACCGCCTCGGGTTCCTTGCGTTGCTGTTCGATGTCGGCGAGCACCTGGCGTTTCATCTCGTCCAGCGCGTCGGCCGGGAACACCGGGTTGCGCAGCAGATCGGCCACCAGCGCGATCGCCTCGGCCAGATGCTCCTTGCGCGACGACAGCACAACACTCACACGGCCTGCCCCACCCCCAATGCGCATCTCGGTCTTGAGCGTGTCGAGGCGATCCTGGATCTGCTGGCGCGAGAGTGTGGTCGTGCCCTTGTCGAGCATGGCGGCCACCATGTCGGGCACCTCGCCGTGGCCGAACAGGGTTTTTTCGTCGCCGAAATGCAGCGTGAGCGTGGCCTGCACCGCCGAGCCACGGGCACCCTTGGGCAACAGCGCCACCTTCAAACCGCCCACCGAGAACTGCTGCGTGAGCTTGTCGATGTTGGCCGGCGTGGCATCGAAGGCCGCGACTGCGGAGGCTGCGGCTTGTGGCACGAAAGCCTTTAGCTCTGCGCTTACGTCGGCCTTGGCCGGTGCAGGCGCCCTCGCGGGTTTGTCGACCGGGAGGTACACGCCCAGCGTGCGGTTCGACGGCAGCAGGCGCTGCTCGGCCACACGCTGCACATCGGCCAGCTTCAAATCACGCACACGGTCGCGCAGCAGGAAGAACAGGCGCCAGTCACCTTGCGCCACCGATTCGCTCAAGGCCACACCTACCGTTTCGGGGTTGGTGAAGGCCTGTTCCCAGCTCTTGGCCCACTGGGCCTGCGCGCGCCTCAGTTCTTCTTCGGTAATGGGCGCACTCGCCACTGACTCGATGGTGGCCAGCATCTCGGCACGTGCCAGCTCCACGTCTTGCCCCGGGGCGAGTTGGGCACCGAAGAGTGTGAAACCAGGCTCGGCCAAGCCCTGCGCAAATGCGTAGGTTCCGGCTGCCAGCTGCTTGGCCGTGAGCCGCTTGTGCAACCGGCCAGCGGGCGTGTCACCCATGATGAGGTTGATGGCCTCCACCGCAGCGAAGTCAGGGTGGGCGGCGGGCGGCACGTGGTAGCCGGCCAGCAACAGCGGCACACCGCCAGCACGGCGCAGCGTGACGCCACGTTCACCGTCTTGCACCGCATCCAGCGTGTACTGCACCGGCAGCTTGCGCATGGGCTTCTTGATCTTGCTGAAAGACTGCGCCACCCAAGTCAGCACCTTGGCGGGTTCGAACTTGCCCGCCACGATCAGCGTGGCGTTGTCGGGCTGGTAGTACTGGTGGTAAAAAGCCTGCAGCCGCGGGATGTCGACGTTCTCCACGTCGGTGCGTGCGCCGATCGTGTTCTTGCCGTAGTTGTGCCACTGGTACATGGTGGCCAGGGTCTTTTCGAACAGGATGCGGTCGGGGCTGTTCTCGCCCATCTCCATCTCGTTGCGCACCACGGTCATCTCAGTGTCGAGATCCTTGCGGGCGATGAAGCTGTTGACCATGGCATCAGCCTGCCAGGCGAGGTACCAGCGAAGGTTCTCGTCATTGGTCGAGAAACTGGCGAAGTAGTTGGTGCGATCGAGCCACGTGCTGCCGTTGGCTGCCAAGCCACGCTTGGTGAACTCACCCCACACGTTGCGGTAAGTCGGCGTGCCCTTGAACAACAGGTGTTCAAGCAGGTGGGCCATGCCCGTCTCCCCATAGTTTTCATGGCGCGACCCCACGTGGTAGGTCATGTTGACCGTGGTGGTGGGCTTGGAGTCGTCTGGAATCAGCAGCAGCTGCAGGCCATTTGCAAGGCGGTACTCGGTGATGCCCTCCACCGACTGCACGCGTGTCAACCCGGTTGGGAGGCTTTGCGCATGGGTCGCTTGCACGAAGAACGAAGCGGCAAGCGCAGCACTGAGAACCAGGAATCGACGCAGCATGGAGGGAGCTCGCAAAGGCAGAGGAGCCAGTGTAGAGCCGCGGTTTCTGCCACGAGTTCCTGCTTCACTTACCCGGCAACGACAAAGGGAGCCGAAGCTCCCTTTGTCATGCGCGAAGTTCAGCCCCGGTTCAGGGCTTCTTTTTGTAGGCCGCAATGCCTTGGCGAATTTCTTCCTTG
>JACMKW010000709.1 GCA_014379885.1 Rhizobacter sp. | reverse complement strand
TGACGGTGAGCGCGCGTCCGCCGTGCTCCTGGCCGTTGAGCGCGTTGATGGCGGCGTCGGCCTCGGCGTCGTTGGCCATCTCGACGAACCCGAAGCCCTTGGAGCGGCCGGTGTCGCGGTCCATCATCACCTTGGCAGATGAGACAGTGCCGAACTGAGCGAATGCTTGTTGGAGATCTTCGTCGCGAACGCTGTACGCGAGGTTGCCGACGTAAAGTTTATTGCCCATGGAGAGCGCCTTTCAGAGAACAAATTGTGGAGCTTCTACCTATCCTGAACCATTCAAGCGAAGGCGCTGCATCCATACCGGGAATTTCCATTATCAAGTAATTGCGCAAACGGGTGCAAATAGTGGAAAGCCCTGCAATACGCTCAACTTGAAAGTGTTGTTTTCGGGGTAGGGCTTTGGGCTGCCCTGTATCCATATGCGCCATCCCTATGATCGCGAGGCCCCACTTCCCGCCTTGGCCCCATGAATGTGCGTGTTGTCAGCCTGGTTCCCAGCCTCACTGAATTGGTGGTGGAACTCGGTTTGGGCGATCAATTGGTGGCTCGCACGGGTTTTTGCATTCACCCCGCACCGCAATTGCGCCATGTGCCCAAAGTCGGTGGCACCAAGGATGTGAATCTCGCCAAACTGCGGCGGCTGGCGCCCACCCACGTGCTGTTGAACGTGGATGAAAACCGGCTCGAAACCGTCCAGGCCTTGCAATCGCTGGGCGCTGAACTGGTGGTCACCCACCCTTGCGGGCCTGAAGACAATCTGGGCCTGGTGGATCAATTGGCCCAGGTGTTCGCCAGCCAGCCTGGTGTGGCCGAGCGTGCGCACGCGCTTCGCCAGGCCTTGAGCAACGAGCTGGCGCTGACCAAGGCGATCGGGCGCCCACCTTGCCGCGTGCTCTATCTGATTTGGCACGACCCGTGGATGACGGTCGCGCGCGACACCTACATCTCGCGCATGCTGGCGCGGGTGAACTGGCGCAGCGAACCGGCCCTCGATGGTGGCGAGCGCGGCGCGGCGCGCTACCCGGTGTTGCACGGCGATGAACCTTGGCTCGCCAGCATCGAGCGGGTGCTACTCAGCTCCGAGCCGTTCAATTTCACCGACGAACACCTGCGCCAGGCCCAGGCGCTGTGCCCGCAGGCGCAGGTGCAGCGGGTGGATGGCGAGCTGCTGAGCTGGTACGGCCCGCGTGCCGTACCGGGTTTGCGCTATCTGCGTGAGCTTGCGTCGAACTAGCAGAATGGCCCATGGACATCTACAAGCCCCTGGTCGCCCTGCTCGCCATCGTCAACCCGATTGGTGTGATCCCCTTCTACATTCACTTCACCGAAGGTTTCACCCGCGAGCAGCGCCGGCGCACGGTGCGTGTGGCCGCCTTCAGTGCCTTCGTGGTGATTGCGGTCAGCGCGCTGGCGGGGTTGAAGATCATCGAATTCTTCGGCATCTCGCTTGCGTCGTTCCAGGTGGGCGGCGGCACGCTGCTGCTGATCTCGGCGCTGCAGATGCTCAACGCCCAACCGGCTGAGACCCGCAAAGAAGATGTGAGTGAAGGCGACACCAAGGTCGATGCTGGCGACAGCATTGCGGTGGTGCCACTCACCATCCCGCTGCTCACCGGCCCGGCCACCATCTCCACCATGGTGATCTACGCCGACAAGACCCGTCACTGGTGGGAGCTTGCCTTCCTGGTCGGCTATGGCGTGGTGATCGGCATCGCGGTGTGGCTGGCCTTCAGCGCGGCCGGGCGCATTGCCAAGGTGCTGGGCAAGACCGGCATCAATGTGATGACGCGCTTGATGGGGCTGATCTTGGCCGCGCTGGCGGTGGAGGTGATGTCGGACGGGCTGATCAAGCTCTTCCCCATCCTTGCCAGCACCGTGCACTGATCACTTCACGCAGGCTTCATTCGCACTTCATGGCCCGGGGCGACATTGCGTCGCTTCAACCACGGAGCGTGCATGAAAGCCAACCCCTCGTCACCAAAGCCTTTGCCATCCTCCTCATCGTGGGCCTGCTCACGCTGGCGCTCGGGCGCATCGGTTACCTCGCCGATGAACGACAGATGCGCTTCCGCGAAGCTGAAGCCAGCGTCGAACAAAGCCAGGCCGGCCGCCAGGCGCTGCTGGGGCCGGTGCTGCACAGCGCCTGCGTTGAAGAGTGGGACACCGTCAGCGGCGAAGGCAAGGATCGCATCGTCACCACCGGCCGGCGCGAGTTCACCTTGAGCGCCACGCCACGCCAACTCAACGTGCAAGCCAGTGTGGTGATGGAGCCGCGCTACCGCGGGCTCTTCAAGATCAACACTTACGCCGCCAAGACGCAGCTGAAAGCGCAGTGGGCTCCGCTCAGCTCGCTGCGCCCGGTGGCCGAGCACCCGGGCGGGCGCCTCAGCTGCCAGGCGCCGCAGTTGATGGTGGGCGTGAGCGATGCACGCGGCATCCGCCAGGCCACGGTGCAAGTGGGCAGTGACAGCTTCGTGGTGGCGGCCGGCACCGGCCACAAGAACCACCCACGTGGCTTTCACGTCGACTTGCCCGAAGCCGTGCGCCAGTCGGCCCAGCCACTCAGCGCCGAAGTGACGCTGGAACTCGTGGGCACCACCGACCTCGCCATCGCACCGGTGGCCGACGACACCCGCGTGCAGCTCGACGCCAACTGGCCGCACCCTTCCTTCGGGGGGCGCTTTCTGCCCGTCACGCGCGAGGTGCGCGAGAACGGCTTCAACGCCACCTGGCAGGTGTCGTCGCTTGCCACCACCGCCCCGCTGGACTTCGCGCGTGGCGCCACGCTGTGCGCCCATGAAAGTGGTGAAGGCAAATGCGTCGAATCGTTCAACGTGTCCTTCATCGACCCGGTCAACCCCTATTCGCTGAGCGACCGCGCCATCAAGTACGGCCTGCTCTTCATTGCACTTACTTTCGTGGCAGTGGCCATGGTCGAGGTGATGCGTCGCCTGCGTGTGCACCCCATCCAGTACCTGTTGGTAGGCAGCGCGCTGAGCATCTTCTTCCTGCTGCTGCTGAGCCTGTCGGAGCACTTGTCGTTCGCGCTCTCTTATGCCACGGCCAGTGTGGCCTGCGTGGGCCTGCTCACGTTTTACGGGGCTCACCTGTTGCGTGGTTGGCGGCCCGGCTTGGGCTTTGGCGGGGGTGTGGCCGGGCTCTACGCGGCCTTGTATGCCTTGCTGCAGATGGAACAGACCGCGCTGGTCATCGGCTCGGTGCTGCTGTTCGTGGTGCTGGCCGCGGTGATGATGCTGACCCGCCGCGTCGATTGGTACAGCCTGCTGCGCACGCCTGCAACACCCGCTGCAACTGAGTAAGCGTTGCGAAGGTTCTGAAGACTAGACTCAGCGACGAACTGCAGAGCGGCCTTCCGTGACCCCCTCCACCTACGACTACATCATCTGTGGCGCCGGCACCGCCGGTTGCCTGCTGGCCAACCGGCTCAGTGCCGACCCAACCAAGCGGGTGTTGCTCGTCGAGGCGGGCGGCCATGACGACTACGCCTGGATTCACATCCCGGTGGGTTATCTGTACTGCATTGGCAACCCTCGTACCGACTGGCTGTACTTCACCGACGAAGACCCGGGCCTGAACGGCCGCAAGCTGCGTTACCCACGCGGCAAGGTGCTGGGCGGTAGCTCCAGCATCAACGGCATGATCTACATGCGCGGCCAGGCACGTGACTACGACCACTGGGGCGCTTTGGGCAACGAAGGCTGGAGCTGGCGCGAATGCCTGCCCGCCTTCATGAAGCACGAAGACTTTCACAAGGGCGCAGATGACGTGCATGCCGCACCCGGCTTCGACCCCAAGGGCTTGCGCGCCGGCGGCGAATGGCGCGTCGAGAAGCAGCGCCTGCGCTGGGACGTGCTCGATGCCTTTGCGAAAGCCGCGCAAGAAGCCGGCATCCCGCACAGCAACGACTTCAACCGTGGTGACAACGAAGGCGTGGGTTACTTCGACGTGAACCAGCGCAGCGGCCTCCGCTGGAATGCAGCCAAGGCCTTTTTGCGCCCCATCGTGCAGCGCCACAACCTGCAGGTCTGGACCGGCGCGCAGATCTCCCGCGTGTTGCTGGCCAAGGATGACAACGGCGAGTGCCGTGCCATCGGTGTGGAGGTGCTGCCGCACGGCGGCGGCGAGCCGCTTCAGGTGAAGGCGCTCGGCGAGGTGATTCTGGCCACCGGAGCGGTGGGCACACCGCAGATCCTGCAGCTCTCGGGCATAGGCGCGGCGAGCCTGCTGCAGCACCACGGCATCACTGTGCAGCACCACCTGCCCGGCGTGGGCGGCAACCTGCAAGACCATCTGCAGATCCGTTCGGTGTACAGCGTGCAAGGCGTAAAAACGCTCAACACCCAGGCCGCCTCCTGGTGGGGCAAGGCCCTGATCGGCCTTGAATATGCCTTCAAACGCAGTGGCCCGATGAGCATGGCGCCGTCGCAGTTGGGTGCCTTCACGCGCAGCAGCGCCGACCAGCCGCACCCCAACCTTGAATACCACGTGCAACCGCTCTCGCTCGATGCCTTCGGCGAGCCGCTGCACGCCTACAACGCCTTCACCGCCAGCGTGTGCAACCTCAACCCGAGCAGCCGTGGCCAGGTGCAAATCCGCAGCAGCTCGCCGCACGATGCACCGAGCATCCGCGCCAACTACCTGAGTACCGCGGAAGACCGCCGTGTGGCGGCTGAATCCTTGCGTGTCACGCGCCGCATCGTGGCGCAGCCGGCGCTGGCGAAATACACGCCGCAAGAAATCAAACCCGGCACGCAGTTCCAGAGCGACGAAGAACTGGCCAAGCTCGCCGGTGACATCGGCACGACGATCTTTCACCCCGTGGGCACGGCCAAGATGGGCCCCGAAGCCGACCCGCTGGCGGTGGTCGACGCACGCCTGCGTGTGCATGGTGTGCGTGGGTTGCGGGTGGTGGATGCGAGCGTCATGCCCACCATCACCAGTGGCAACACCAATTCGCCCACCTTGATGATTGCCGAGCGTGCCGCCGCCTGGATCCTGGCCGGTGACTGAGTTTTTCGGCCTGTGAACTACGCGCTCGGGTTCAACGCCGCCGTCAACCTGATCGTCGGTATCACGCTGCTGCTGGCGTGGTGGCGCGATCGCCGCCAGGTGTTCTCGCGCGATCTTGGCTGGGCCTACCTCACGCAGGGCTTCGTGCCGCTGGCCTACGTGACCATGCACGCGCCCTTCCCTCTGGCGCAGGCGCTGGGCTCATTCTTGTTGGTGGTGCTGGCGGCCTTGTACCTGGCCCTGGTGCTGCTGGGCACCGCGAGGCTGGCCGGCCTGGCACCCACCCGCCTGCACAGCGTGATCGTGACGCTTGCCCTG
>JACMKW010000708.1 GCA_014379885.1 Rhizobacter sp. | reverse complement strand
GTGGGCGCTGGTGAAGGGGCGGGCGCGGGAGCCGCCGCGCAGGTGCCTGCGGTCTGCCACTGCGTGCGGCGCGACGTGTTCTGGATGCTCGCTGGGTCTGTGCGCACCACCTCGGTGGCAAAGCCCGGCTTCAAGGTGGAGAGGTTGATGCCATCGCCGACCATGTCAAACACCGACGTGTCGCCGATCTTGCAGTCGCCGTTGAAGTTGTCCCATGACCAGGCCAGGTAGCCGATGCCCTTGGCCTGTGCCTGGGTGATGAGGTGCCGGTAGGGCACTGTTGCCTGGCAAGCACCCGGCACGTTGCTGCCAAACTCGCCCACGAGAAACGGAATCCGCTGCGCGTTGGCGGTGTCGAACGCCGCGGTGATGCGGCTCTCGGAGCCCGGGTCATAGACGTGCCACGAGAAGATCACGTTGTGCAGCGGGTCAGCTGCCAGGATGCGCGGTGCCACGCGCAGCAGCTGTGCCTCGTTGCGGCCGTAGCCCGCTGCGTCGATCATGAATGGCATGCGCAACCCTGCCGTGCGCAGGCGAGAAATGATGCGTGAGTACGTGGCGACCATGTCGTTGTCGTCCACGCCCTGGCCAGCTTCGTTGGCCAGGTTCACGATCAGCTTCGAGTCGAACTGGCGCAGCACCGTGAGGGTGGCGGGGTTTGTCCAGTAGTTCTCGATGGTCGGCATGGCCGACCAGTTGCCGGTGGCGTCGTGCAGTTCCCAGATCGGGATCAGCTGCGAATCGATGGCGCGCTGGATCGTTTGCACCGCCTCCGAGGCAGCTACCTGCGAGTACCACATGAAGCGCACGGCGTTGGCGCCGGTCTTGGCAATCTCCGGGAACGAGTTGCCGGCGCGGTCGGCATAGACCACCATCTTGTTGACGCCGCGAAGCACCACCTGCACGCCGCAGGGGTCGTACAGCTTGCCGTCTTGCACGTAGTACGCGCTTGACGCCGGGTCTCCGACGGCCAGGGCACGTGCCCGCTCGTCGCCCGCGGGGGCAGCCGCCTGGGTGTCGGTGCGTGGGGCATCTGCGCCCCCGCAAGCCGACAGGCCGGCCAGGCACAGGCTCATCATCAGCGTTGTCAGGCGATGGGTGTCGAGCCGTGTCGGCTCTGAACGCTGGGCGGTGATCTTGTGGATCAGGTGCGTCATGGCGGAAATTCCTTTTGGGGTGTGACGAGTCTTTGCGGGCATACAAACGGCACTTGCCGGTCGGCAGGCATGTTAAGAATTCACGCTGTTCCAAGCCAGTGCCAAGTTGTGACCTTGTGTTCTTGTTGGCGTAAACCCTTGGTCGGCACGCCGTTTTGTGATTCGCTCGCATCGCCTTTTGGCGGGGCGAGCCACTGCGCTTGCGTTGCGTTGCAAATGAGCGGTTTTTGGGCTTGCCAAGCGATGCGATGCCCTGTATCCATGCGTGCTGCAAAAAGACTTGAGCCCCATGCGTTTCATGAGCCATCTGCCCGCCATCGTGGCCTTCCCGATGGTGTGCCTTGTGTTGTCGAGCGTGGCCCTGTTGCGCCATGACGCCTTCCCGGCGAGCGCACTCGCGCAGGCTGGCAGCTTCGATGCCAACGGGCCGAGCGCCTTGCGTTGCAGCGGCCGCAACATGGGAGGTGTCGGTTTGAAGGGCGACTACTTCGCACACGTGGCCATGCAAGGCGAGCCCCTGCTATCGCGGGTCGACGGCACGGTCGAGTTCGACGCCTCTTTCGACTGGCCGATCGAAAAACTACCCAGTCGCCCGCGCGCGGCTCGCTGGCAGGGTTGGGTGAAGGTGCCGCTCAGCGGGCGCTATCGTTTTCATGGCGGGCCGTCGGCAGCCATCACCGTGTCGGCGCTGCCCATGGCGGGGCCGCTTGCTGCACCCGATGCCACGCTCGACATGGCGGCCGGCAGCTTCTATCCCATCGTGATGGAGGTCGACCTCACCAACGCCACGCATGTACGGCTGGAATGGACGGCACCGCATGGGCTTCGCTACGTGATTCCGCGTGCCCTGCTGTTCCTCCCGACCTCCTGACGACTCCCGAAGAAGTGCCTGCAGCTCGAGGGCGGAACGGAGCCGTCGCGGCTCGGCCGGTCAGGCGGTTGGCAAAGGGCGCGGCTTCCCGTTCATGTCGATCGCCACATACGTCAGGTTGGCTTCGGTCACCTTCACCACCTGAAGGTCGGCCGGGTTGCGCTCGGCATAGACCTCCACACGCACCGTGATCGACGTACGCCCGATGCGCTCCACATGTGCATAGAAACTGAGCAGGTCGCCCATCGACACCGGCTGCTTGAAGATGAACTGGTTCACCGCCACGGTGGCGATGCGGCCCTTGGCGATTCGGTTGGGCAGCACCGAGCCGGCCAGGTCGACCTGGGCCATGATCCAGCCGCCGAAGATGTCGCCGTTGCCGTTGGCGTCGGCCGGCATGGGCATGACGCGCATCACCAGTTGGCCATCGGTGGGCAAGGTGACGGGGGGTGCGGGTGTGAGCTTGTCTGTCATGGGCAACTCGCCGTGGCTGCGGGGTTGGGATGAGGATGGGGATGGGCCATTGTGGGTCAGTCTTGTGCTGGCACACTCGGCCTCATGCGTCGTGCCTCCATCTCTGCCCCCCTGCCAGACACCGCGGGGGCTCCACCTCCCGCCCCCCGTACCGACTGGAACACACTGCGCAAGCTTTTCCCCTACCTGTGGCAATACCGTTGGCGCGTGGTGCTGGCGCTGGGCTTCATGGTGGGAGCGAAGGTGGCCAACGTGGGCGTGCCGCTGCTGCTCAAGACCCTGGTCGACGACCTGTCGATCAAGCCCGGTGACCTGCGTGCTGTGATGGTCGTGCCCTTCGGCCTGCTGCTGGCCTACGGCGGCCTGCGCTTGTCGACATCTCTCTTCACCGAGCTGCGCGAGCTGATCTTCGCCAAGGCCACCGAAGGCACGGCACGCAGCATCTCGCTCAGTGTGTTCCGCCACCTGCATGCGTTGAGCCTGCGTTTTCACCTGGAGCGGCAGACGGGGGGCATGACGCGTGACATCGAGCGCGGTACCCGCGCCGTGCATTCGCTGATCTCATATTCGCTCTACAGCATCGTGCCCACGCTGATCGAAGTGACGATGGTGCTCACGCTGCTGGCGGTGAAGTTCGACGCCTGGTTCGCCTGGATCACCATTGCAGCGCTGGTGGTCTACGTCACCTTCACCATCACGGTGACGAACTGGCGCACGCAATTTCGCAAGCAGATGAACGACCTCGATTCGGTGAGCCACACACGGGCCATCGATTCGCTGCTCAACTACGAGACCGTCAAGTACTTCAACAACGAAGGTTTCGAGGCCCGGCGTTATGACGAGAGCCTGGAGCGTTTGCGCAAGGCCGCACTGAAATCGCAGACCACGCTGTCGATCCTCAACACCGGCCAGCAGCTGATCATTGCCACCGGCCTCGTGGCGATGTTGTGGCGGGCGACCACCGGTGTCACCGAAGGCCGCATGACGCTGGGCGACCTGGTGATGATCAACGCTTTCATGATCCAGCTCTACATTCCGCTCAACTTTTTGGGTGTGCTGTACCGCGAGATCAAACAAAGCCTGCTTGACCTCGACAAGATGTTCGGCCTGCTGGAGCGCGAGCGCGAGGTGGCCGATGCGCCCGATGCGAAGCCGCTGCACGTGACCCATGGCCACGTGAGGTTCGAGCACGTGAGTTTTTCTTACGAGCCGGCGCGGCCGATCCTGCACGACCTGAGCTTCGAGATACCGGCCGGCAAGACGGTGGCGGTGGTGGGCCCGTCAGGCTCGGGCAAGAGCACGCTCGCGCGGCTGCTGTTTCGCTTCTACGACGTGAACGCCGGTGTCATCAGCATCGACGGGCAAGACATCCGCCACCTCACGCAGGCCAGCCTGCGCCAGGCCATCGGCATCGTGCCGCAAGACACCGTGCTCTTCAACGACACCGTGGCCTACAACATCGCCTACGGCCGCGCCGGTGCCAGCCAGGCTGAGGTAGAGGCCGCAGCCCAGGCCGCGCGCATTCACGAGTTCATCGTCTCCACGCCCAAGGGCTACGACACCGCGGTGGGCGAGCGCGGCTTGAAGCTCAGCGGTGGTGAGAAGCAGCGCGTGGCGATCGCACGCACCTTGCTGAAAGACCCGCCGCTGATGATCTTCGACGAGGCCACTTCGGCGCTTGACTCGGCCAATGAGCGCGCCATCCAGGCCGAGCTGCAAGGTGTGGCGCGCAACAAGACGGCGCTGGTGATCGCGCACCGCTTGTCGACCGTGGTCGATGCGCACCAGATTTTGGTGATGGAGCACGGCCGTATTCTGGAGCGCGGCACGCACTCGGAGCTGCTGGCGCTGGACGGGCGCTACGCCGAGATGTGGCGCCTGCAACAGAGCAGCGTCGACGAGTAAACGCGGCCCGCCTCAGGGCGTGAAAACGAGCGTGCTCACACTGTAGGCCGGCATGGTGTATTGCAGCGCGTTCACCTGGTTGAGGATGATCTCGCCTGCCGGCTGCGGTTGCGAGCTGGCGCCCGTGAGTGTGTAGACCCGCGCGCGGCTGAACACCACCGTGTGCCACAGGCGCAGCGCCGTGGTGTGTGGGCTTGCGCTGCGGTTGATGGCCACCACCACCATGCGGTTGGGTGAGCTGGCGTCGACGCTGGCATAGACGCTGCTCTGCGTGGTGTCGGAGCTGATGGCTTGAATGCCGGTGTCTCCAAAAGCGCCGCCATTGCCATCGAAGTTGCGAAACATCTCGAAGCCGCCCCAGGTGTAGCTGCTGTCGGCAGACAAGGGCCAGTACGCTGCCGCGAACACGTTCTCGCGGCCGAAGATGCCCAGCACATCGGCCTGGGCGATGCCTCCCGAGATGTGCGTGTTGCCGCCGTAGTTGTATTCGGTGACGGCGAGCTTGGTACCTGGCGAGTGGGTGTCGACCTTTTGCTGCAGGCGGCGCAGCAGTTGCACCGCACCCGTGCTCTGGCCGATCCAGCTCGGCTCCACGAAGCTCGCGTCCCACAGTGAGCGCGGTGCGTTCAGGCGGGCCGCCACCACGGCGGCGCTGGTTTCGGTGCCGGTGACACGAACACCGGCTGCGTTGTCTTCGGGATACCAATGCACGTCGAGCACGTCGATCAGGCGGCGCCCGGAGGCGTTGGAGCGCGACTGCATCTGCGCCAGGTAGTAGTCGAGAAAGTCGCGGTTGGCGGCGTCGGGCGCGTCTTGCAGCCGCACCATGCCGTACCAGCCGTAGTTGACGGGGCCGAACACCAGCGCGCGGGGCTCCACGTCCTTGATGGCGGCAGCATAGGCAGTGCTGCGTTCAACGACCTCGGCATAGCCCAGGCGCGTGCCCTCGGTGCCCGTGCTGCCACGCAAACGGGCGTGGGTGTGAAACCACAGGTCGGGTTCGTTGTCGAGCGAGAAGAAGATCGTGCGGCGGCTGTCGCTGAAGGCGCTCGGATATTGCGTCTTGAGGAAGTTGACCCATTCGTCTTGATAGACGTAGGCATCGCTCGTGCTCGGCGTGAGGGTGAAGGCCGCGTTCTTTTTCGGCACGCTTTGCTTAAAGCGGGTGGCCAGGTAGTTGGGCGTTTGTGCCACGTCGCCACCGCCGTTCTTGTCGGCTGCCACGTAGCCGATGGTGGGCACCGTCACGAGGCTGGCGGCCTGGTGCGAAAAATCTTGCGTGATGCCGGGGGTGACACCCACCCCCGGCGCATCGCTCTGTGCGATGTAGCCATCGTTCTGGTGGAACCAGTCGGAGCCTGCGTTGCTGGCGTTGTTTTCCCAGTTGTAGGCGGTCATGCGGTTGCCGCCCGAGCGCGAGAGCGTGAGGTAGCGCTGCCGGGGATTGGAATAGTCAACGCCATTCGAGCCGTAGATGAACGGCGAGATCGGCCGCACGGCCTGGTCACTGCGAATCGTGAAAGACAGTGCCGAGGCAGGCGGCGTGGCGGGGGTGATCACGCCAGGCGGGTTGGGCGCCGGAGCGGGTGTTGGTGCAGGTGCAGGTGCAGGTGCAGGTGCAGGTGCAGGTGCTGGCGTGCCAGAAGCCGGCGTGCCGGTGCTGTCGTTTCCGCTGCCGCCGCACGCGCCCAACACCGCCGTTATCAGGACGCACAGCAGCACGCTGGGCGTGCGGGGTTGAAGGTGGGAAACGTTCATTCTTTGCTCTGGCATGGTTTTCATCGGTTCTGAGCCCGGATCAGGCTCCCAGGTTTGAAAGGAATTTGTTGGCACGGTGGCAAGTCGACGCGGCGCTTTCTTCAAGGCCCCGGCACACCGACCGACAGGCGCCAGACGCCCGCGCACCACATCACCGCAAACACCTGCCGGCGCACCGGGTCGAAGGCCATGCGCAGCGGCCCGTTGCTGAAGCGTTGGTCGTTGTAGGGCGCCCACTGCGTGCCGTCTGACTCGAGCGAATACATGAACGGCGCGCCGATACCGGTGTTTGAGAAGGTGGTGCTCAAGCCGGTGTTGGACGGCATGGCATAGATGTAGGTGCCATCGCCCACGATGCCGGCATAGCCATCGGGGCCCTGCGGCAGGTTGGCATCGCGCCAGGTGCGGCCGTTGTCTTCGGAGCGGCCCACGAGGTAGTCGAAGCCGAGGTACAGCACGTTCGCCCTGGAGCGGTAGAGCCCACTGCCCGCGTGGCTCTTGGTGCGCCTGCCGGCAGGAACCCAGTTCACCGCCTGCCAGCTCGCGCCAGCGTCGGTGGTGCGCCACGCACCGCCGGTCTGCGAGTTGAGGATCCAGTAGCGGCCTTCGGTGTCAACGTTGCCGTCATCACGTCGGCCGAGAAAACTCACCCACAGGTGCGTGCCGACGCCGGGGAACGCCGTGGGCGCGTGCGGCGAAAAACTTTCGCCACCATCGGTGCTCTCGTACAGGCCCGAATCACCACCCGTGTACCCACCGCCCTGCCACGCGCTGTGGGTGGCCACGAGCAGGTGGAGAGGGTTGTTCGGGTCGATGTGGATCGCGCCGATGTCACCCTGTATGCCGCCCGACTGCCGAACCGATCCGGGGCACAGCTTCTGCCGCCAGCTGACACCGCCATCGGTGGATTTCCACACACCCTGGATGTGGCCGAAGCCGGCCGTGGTGTAGACGATGTCGGGGTTGCCCGGGTCGACAGCCAGGGCCCAGTTGCGCCCAGAGGCGACGCCGAAGGCGTTCGTGTCGACGAGCCTGCCGCTGCAGTCGTATGAGTTGCGGTCCACACGCCCGAGCCACGACGTGCCGCCGTCGATGCTCTTGTAGATGCCCTGGTTGGTGGTGCCGATGTAGATCACCTGCCCGTTCGATGGCGCGACCGCCATCTCGTGTGGGCCGAAGTTGTAGGGGTTGCTCGACGGCACGTAGTTGATACCTGGCGGCGAAATGT
>JACMKW010000707.1 GCA_014379885.1 Rhizobacter sp. | reverse complement strand
GGCATCGAAGGTGAGTGTGCCGGCGACGGTGACGTCGCGCTTGTTGTTGTCGATGGCGCCCAGGGTGAGCGTGGGGGTGCTGAGTGTTGGCATGAAAGTGCTCCAATTGATCAGTGAAGTTTCGGAGCACAACAACACGCCGTGCTCCTGCATACACAGACGCAAGCCGGCGCGCCAGGGGATCACCTACCCCCCAAGCGGGGGAGTCACCCACTCATAATGGCCACGCACATCACAACGGCCACAGAGCCATCACGGAGACACGATGAACCACCTTCTTTTCGCACGCACGGGGCGCTTGGCTCTGTTGGCCACCGCTGCTTTGCTGGCTGGTTGCGCCACCTCCACCCCCACTCCCGCTCCGAGTGCGCCGATGACAGCGCCCGGCGCCCCCGCCGTTGGGGCGCAAGCCACAGCCAACGTGTACGACAAACCCGACTCCTGGTTGTGCCGCCCCGGCCGGCAAGACGTGTGCGCTCAAGCGCTCTCGGTGACCACCGTGGCCGCCGACGGCAAACGAACACTCGGCGCGCCTCAAGTGGCCAATGCGGCCGCGCCCGTCGACTGCTTCTACGTCTACCCGACGGTCTCAAACGACCCGGGCGCCAACAGCGACATGCAGGCCGGGCCCGAAGAACTTGGCGTGGCATATGCGCAGTTCTCGCCGTTTCGCGCACAGTGCCGTTTGTTCGCACCGATGTACCGGCAGGTCACGCTGGCGGCGCTGCGCAGCCGCTTCACCGGCACGCCGATGGCGGCCGACTGGGCACTCGGCTACAACGACGTGCTGGCCGCCTGGAAGCACTACCTCGCCAATGACAACCAGGGCCGCGGCGTGGTGCTGGTCGGCCACTCGCAGGGCTCGCGCGTGCTCACCGAACTGGTGGCCAAGGAAATCGAAGGCAAGCCGGTGCAACGGAACATCATCTCGGTGATCATTCCCGGCGCCAACCTGCTGGTGCCCAAGGGCAAAGATGTGGGGGGTTCGTTCCAGTCGACACCGCTGTGTCGATCCGCTACTCAAACGGGTTGTGCGATTGCCTACGTGTCGTTCCGCGCCAGCTCACCGCCGCCTGACAAATCGTTGTTCGGCCGTGCGACAGGTGACAACGTGGTGGCCTGCACCAACCCCGCCGCGCTGGCCGGTGGCAGCGCGCAACCTAAGGTGTGGTTCTCCAAGCGGGCTGACGTGAGCAGCAGCACGGGCACGGGCAGCAGCGCATGGCAAGCCTTGTCGAAGACCATCGACACGCCTTTCTTCGCCCTGCCCGGCCTGGTCAGCACCCGCTGCGTGCAAGACGCCAACGGCTCCTACCTGGCGGTGCAGGTGCAAGGCGACAGCCGCACCGACAACATCGGCGGTGATGTGGTGGTGAGTGGCATGACCATCTCGACCTGGGGCCTGCACCTGATCGACATGAACCTCGGCTTGGGTGACCTGATCGACGTGGTGGGCCTGCAATCGCGGGCCTACCTCGCACGGGTGAAGTAGGCGACGCGGCACCGTTCCTGGTGCCGTCATTCCCGCGCAGGCGGGAATCCAGGATCGTGGTGTCGTGCTGCTGTATCGACAGCCCGTGACCTGCCCGCATGCTGGATTCCCGCCTACGCGGGAATGACCGGGCCAGCCAGCGCCTGCGCTCCGGCTTGTGGCGCGGCCCTACAGCGGGGTGGCCGTTTTACCTACAAGCCGCGCGTTCGTTTTTGGCTACCTTCCCTGTATGGCAGGGAATGACTCAATACCACTCAATAAAGACAGCGCCTTGTTCGTCGATTTCGACGGCACATTGGCCGACATCGCACCGCGCCCAGACGCCGTGACGCTCCCGGCTGGCGTGGTGGAGCTGCTGGCCCGCTTGCACAAGCAGCTGGATGGCGCACTTGCGGTGGTGTCAGGTCGCTCGATCGCACAACTCGACGAATTCTTGACGCCGTTGCAGTTGGCGGCGGCGGGTGTGCACGGGGCCGAGCGCCGCAATGCCAGCGGTGTGATCGGCCGATTTCATGAAGCCGACTTGACCCATGTGGTGGCGGGCCTGGAGGCACTGGCCGAATTGCACCCGGGGATGCTGGTGGAAACCAAGCCGGGCGCCGTTGCCTTGCACTACCGCTTGGCGCCGCAGTGCGAGGCCCTGGCACAGCGGGCCATGGATGCAGCGCTGCACGAATCGCACGGCATGGCGCTGATCCACGGCAAGATGGTCATCGAGATGAAACCCGCCGGTGCCAGCAAAGGCCGCGCCATCAGGTCTTTCATGGGCGAAGCGCCTTTCGCCGGCAGGCGCCCGGTGTTTGCCGGCGACGACAGCACCGACGAAAGCGGCTTCGCCGTGGTGCAGGCCGCCGGCGGGCTCGGCATCAAGGTCGGCGCAGGGGCCACGCGGGCCAACAACCGGCTCGACACACCGTCAGACCTGCGTATGTGGCTGCAGGCCGCTGCCGACCAGCTCTCTTCGTGAACCGCGCGAGAACAACATGAACGACACGGCCAACGCCCGCGCACCGCTTGCCGCGGTGCCCACGCAGACGCTCAATCTCGGCGTGATCGGCAACTGCGCCTACAACGCGCTGGTGGACACGCGGGCGCGCATCGTCTGGTGCTGCCTGCCGCGCTTCGATGGCGACCCGGTCTTCAACGCGCTGATCGACCCGAGTGAGCAAGCGGGGGTGTGGAGCATCGAGATCGAATCGTTCTCGCACAGCGAGCAATCGTACGAGCCCAACACCGCGATCCTGCGCACGCGCCTCTTCGACACCCACGGCCACGCCGTCGAGGTGACCGACTTTGCGCCGCGCTTCTTCCAGCGCGACCGCATGTTTCGCCCGCTCACGCTGATGCGCCGTGTGCAGCCCATTGCCGGTGCCCCGCGCATCACGGTGCGCATGCGCCCGCGCTTCGACTGGGGGCGCGAGGTGCCGGTGCAGTCGCAGGGCAGCCACCACGTGCGCTTCACCGGCAACCAGCAGACCTTGCGCCTGACCAGCGATGCGCCGCTCGCTTATGTACTGAGCGAAACTTCTTTCCTTGTCGACCGCGCCATGCACTTCGTGCTCGGGCCCGATGAAACACTGGCCGGCGGCGTGGCCGAAACGGTGCTCCTGTTCGAGCAGCAGACTGCTGCCTACTGGCGCAACTGGAGCCGCGCCCTCTCGCTGCCGCTGGAGTGGCAAGACGCCGTGATCCGCTCGGCCATCACGCTGAAGATGAGCCTGTTCGAAGACACCGGCGCCATCGTGGCCGCCATGACGACGAGCATCCCCGAGGCGATGGGCAGCGGGCGCAACTGGGACTACCGCTATTGCTGGCTGCGCGACGCCTTCTTCGTGGTGCGCGCGCTCAACAGTCTGTCGGAAGTGGCCACGATGGAGGAATACCTGCGCTGGCTCAGCAACGTGGTGGCCCGCTCGCGCGATGGCCACATCCAGCCGCTGTATGGCATCGGCCTCGAAGAACAACTCACCGAGAACATCCTCACGCATCTGCCCGGCTACCGCGGCAGCGGCCCGGTGCGGGTGGGCAACCAGGCGTACGAGCATTTCCAGCACGACGTGTACGGCAACATCGTGCTCGGCGCGGCGCAGGCTTTCCACGACCACCGGCTGCTGCGGCGTGCCGGGCTGGTGGAGTTCCATGCGCTCGAAGCGGTGGGCGAGCAGGCGTTGCGCCTGTACGACCGGCCCGATGCCGGCATGTGGGAGCTGCGCACCCGCTCGCGCATCCATACCTCGTCGGCTCTGATGAGCTGGGCCGCCTGCGACCGCCTGGCCAAGATCGCCGGCCCGCTCGGCCTGCACGAACGCCACGCCTACTGGCGCGGCCATGCTGACACCATCCGCGAGCGCATCTTGCGCGAATCGTGGAGCGAGTCGCGCAAGGCCTTTGCCGAAAGCTTCGGCGGCCGTGAGCTCGATGCCAGCGTGCTGTTGATGGTGGAGGTAGGGTTCATAGATCCCAAGGATCCGCGCTTCATCAGTACTGTGGACGCCCTGGAAAAGTCTCTCTGCGACGGCCCCTACATGCGCCGCTATGAAGCGCCAGACGACTTCGGCAAGCCCGAGACGGCCTTCAACATCTGCACCTTCTGGCGCATCGACGCGCTCGCACGCATTGGCCGCAAGCGGCAGGCGCGCGAGATTTTCGAGGCCATGCTTGCCGTGCGCAACCACGTGGGCCTGCTGTCCGAAGACACCCACCCGGTGACCGGCGAAATGTGGGGCAACTACCCACAAACCTACTCGATGGTCGGGCTCATCAACGGCGCGGTGCGGCTCTCGGCGCCCTGGGATTCGGTGATCTGACATGGGCCGTCTTGTTGTCGTCTCCAACCGCCTGGCCGACCCGCGCAAGCCGGCCGCCGGCGGGCTGGCCGTTGCACTGGGCGAAACGTTGCAACGCACCGGTGGCCTTTGGTTCGGCTGGAGCGGCAAGATCGTCGAGGCCGCCGATGGCGGCAAGCCCGGCGAGGGCGCGGTGAACGAACACCGCTCCGGCGATGTGAAGCTGGTGACGGTCGATCTCTGCCGCGAAGACCACGATGGCTACTACCTGGGCTACTCCAACCGTGTGCTGTGGCCCGTCTTCCATTACCGGCTCGACCTGGCCGAGTTCACCCCCGAAAGCCTGGCCACCTATCGGCGCGTGAACCGCATGTTCGCCCGCAAGCTGATGGAGCAGCTGAAAGACGACGACGTCATCTGGGTGCACGACTACCACCTGATCCCACTGGCGGCCGAGCTGCGCGCCCTGGGCAGCAAGCACCGCATTGGCTTCTTCCTGCACATTCCGCTGCCGCCGCAGCAGATCCTCGCCGCGATCCCGGGCCATGAATGGTTCATCCGCTCGCTGTTCTCCTACGACCTGATCGGTTTTCAGAGCGAGACCGATGTCATCCACTTCGAACGCTACGTGCTGGCCGAAGCGGGCGCCGAGGCTCTGCCCGGTGGGCGCTATCGCGCGTTCAACCACACCGTGGTGGCCAAGCCCTTCCCGATCGGCATCGACGTCGACGAGTTCGAGGAGTTGGGCCGAGGCAAGGAGTCGGTCGACAACCACACGATGCTGGTCGATGAATATTCGAAGCGCCGCCTGCTCATCGGTGTGGACCGCCTTGACTACTCGAAGGGGCTGCCGCAGCGCATTCGCGCATTCAAAGAGCTGCTGAAGAAGTACCCCGAGAACAACAAGAGCGCGACCCTGATCCAGATCGCTTCCCCTTCGCGTGAAGACGTGGATGCATATGTGAGCATTCGCAGCGAACTCGAAAGCCTGTGCGGAGAAATCAATGGTGACTATGGCGAGCTCGACTGGATGCCGGTGCGCTATATCCACCGCACGGTGGCGCGCAAACGCCTGCCTGGCCTGTTCCGCGCCGGCCGGGTGGCGCTGATCACCCCGCTGCGCGACGGCATGAACCTGGTGGCCAAGGAGTTCGTCGTGGCGCAAGACCCGGCCGACCCGGGCGTGCTGGTGCTGTCGCGCTTTGCCGGTGCTGCCGAGCAATTACGCGATGACGCTTTACTGGTGAACCCGTACGACATCCAGGGCACGGCCGACACCATTCAGCGTGCGCTGCAGATGCCGCTTGAAGAACGTGTGATGCGGCATGGCCGCCTGCTGGAACACATCCGCACCTACGACGTGCACTGGTGGCGCAAGGAATTCCTGACGACGCTGGAAAACGTCGACGTGGACTGATGCAGCAGGCCTGGGCCGACCTCGCCGATTCAGCCTGGTTCACCCCAAGCGTGGCAGCACTGGTCGCGGTGCTGGCCGCATTGATCGTGCATGCCGTCGGGCGCGCGGTGATGATGCGTGTGGTGCGCTACTCGGTGCTGCTGGGCAGCGTGGTGCACCGCCTCGACAAAGCCGCCGGCTTCGTACTGCCGGTGCTCGCCCTGCAGATCGTCTGGCAAGGCGCGGCCGACGAGCTGCGCGGCATCGGCCCCGTGCGCCACTGGAACGGCGTGCTGCTGATCGCACTCGTCACCTGGCTGGCCACCGCGGCGGTGCGCGGCCTGGCCGAAGGCGTGATCAAACTGCACCCCTACGACGTGGCCGACAACCTGCACGCGCGGCGCATCCTCACGCAAACGCGGGTGCTCTCGCGCACCGCGATGGGCGTGCTGCTGGTGGCGGGCCTGTCGTTCATGCTGATGACCTTCCCTGGCGTGCGCCAGCTCGGGGCGAGCCTGCTGGCCTCGGCGGGCGTGGCAGGTTTGGTAATCGGCCTGGCGGCCAAATCGGTGTTCAGCAACTTGATCGCGGGGCTGCAGATCGCGCTGTCTCAGCCGATTCGCATCGACGACGTGCTGGTCGTCACCGGCGAGTGGGGCCGCGTCGAAGAAATCACCGGCTCGTACGTGGTGATGCGGCTGTGGGACCAGCGGCGCCTGATCGTGCCGCTGCAGTGGTTCATCGAAAACCCGTTCGAGAACTGGACGCGGCAAAGCGCCGACCTGCTGGGCACCGTGATGCTCTGGGTCGACTACACCCTGCCGCTGGAGCCGCTGCGGGCCGAGGCGCAACGCGTGTGCGATGCCTCGCCCGATTGGGATCACCGCGTGTGCACGGTACAGGTGACCGATGCCAACGAGCGCAGCATGCAGCTGCGAGTGTTGGTCAGCTCGGCCTCGTCGGGCCAGAACTTCGACCTGCGCTGCCAGCTGCGCGAGGCCTTGATCGCCTTCATCGCCCGCGAACACCCGACCGCACTGCCGCGGCTGCGGGCGGAGGTGGACGGGCTGCGCAGCGAGGCGGCATCGCGCGACAACGCATCGGGCGGTCTTCCTACAGCGCGCTGACGCGCGCTTGCTTACAAACAAGGCTGAATCCACGACCCGCGGTGTGCCCCTTGTGACGCCCGCCCCAAGATGACGCCTCGCCCCCACAAGACCTCTTTGCGCGTGCTCACGGTGAATACGCACAAAGGCTTTTCCTTCTTCAACCGCAGGTTCATCCTGCATGAGTTGCGAGAAGCGGTGCGCGGTGTTGGCGCCGACATCGTGTTCCTGCAAGAAGTCACGGGCATGCACGACTCGCACCCCACGCGCCATGCCAACTGGCCCGAGGCCCCGCACTACGAGTTTCTGGCCGACAGCATCTGGAGCGACTACGCCTACGGCCGTAACGCGGTGTACCCGAGCGGCCACCATGGCAACGCCGTGCTGTCGAAGTTCCCGATCGAGCGCTACGAGAACCATGACGTGTCCATCAGCGGCCCCGAGAAGCGCGGCTTGCTGCATTGCGTGCTGCGCATCCCTGGCCGCACGCAAAGGGTGCACGCCATCTGCGTTCACCTCGGGCTGCAGGAACGGCACCGCCGCAAACAGCTGGAGCTGCTGCTGAAGATCGTCGACGCCGACGTGCCGCCCGATGCGCCCTTGCTCATCGCCGGCGACTTCAACGACTGGCGCGTGCGCGCCCACAGCGTGCTCAACCGCTGCGCCGGCCTGCGCGAGGTGTTCGTGCATGCCAACGGTCACGCGGCCAAGACCTTTCCGGCGCGCTTTCCCATGCTGCGCCTGGACCGCATCTACGTGCGTAACGCCGGTGTGCACAAGCCGATGGTGTTGCCGCAGCGGCCCTGGTCACACCTGTCGGACCACGCCCCGCTGGCCGCGGAGATCACGCTGTGAGCGCGAAGGCCCGATGGAAAAGCGGCAACCGCCTGCGCCTGCTGGAGAACGGTGAAGAGTTCTTCCCGGCGGTGTTCGAGGCCATCGCCGCAGCCGAGCGCGAGGTGCTGATCGAAACCTTCATCCTGTTTGAAGACAAGGTCGGGCTGGCGCTGCACGAGGCGGTGCTGAAAGCCGCGCGCCGTGGCGTGCAAGTGGATCTCACCGTCGACGGTTTCGGCTCACCCGACCTGTCGCCGCACTTCATCAGCGCGCTCACCGAGGCTGGTGTGCGCATCCACGTGTTCGACCCACAGGCACCGTTGATGGGCATGCGCATCAACGTGTTTCGCCGCATGCACCGCAAGATTGTCGTGGTCGACGGTGTGCTCGCCTTCGTCGGCGGCATCAACTACTCGGCCGACCACTTGGCTGATTTCGGGCCACAAGCCAAACAAGACTACGCCGTGGAAGTCAGCGGGCCGATCGTTGATGAGATACACCGTTTTGCCCTCGAGGCCGTGGCGCCGCAGGTGGCACGCAAACCTCGCGACTGGTTCCGCCGCCGCAGCGTGGAAGCGCCGGCCGCGTTGGAAAGCGTTCGTTCGGGTGAGGTTCGTTTGGGTGAGGTTCATTCGGGTGAGGCAGAGGCGATGTTCGTTACCCGCGACAACCACGAACACCGAAACGACATCGAGCGCCACTACCGCGTGGCGCTGCGCACCGCACGGCGCGAGGTGATCATCGCCAACGCCTACTTCTTCCCCGGCTACCTCTTTCTCAAGGAGCTGCGCCGCGCAGCACGCCGCGGCGTGCAGGTGCGGCTGATCCTGCAGGGCGAGCCCGACATGCCGGTGGTGAAGGTGGCGGCCAGCATGCTGTACGGCCATCTGCAACGCGCAGGCGTGCAAATCTACGAATACTGCAAACGGCCGCTGCACGGCAAGGTGGCGCTCATCGACGACGAGTGGTCCACCGTGGGCTCCAGCAACCTCGACCCACTGAGCCTGGCCTTGAACCTCGAAGCCAACCTGGTCATCCGCGATCGGGCGTTCAACCAGCACCTGCGCGAGCGCCTGGAAGATTTAATCGAAAACTGCTGCAAGGAAGTGCCAACACCCACGGGCCGGAACCATTCGTGGTCGCGCATTGCACTCAGCTGGCTGGTGTTCCATTTCCTGCGCCGCTTTCCCGCCTGGGCCGGCTGGCTGCCTGCGCACCAGCCGGTGCTCAAGCACTCGGGGCGAAAAGAGACGACTGCACCCGACGAAGCTTCACGCGCCGGGGCAGACCACATCAGCGAGCACGGGCCGAGGCAGTTGTCATGAGCCCCGCCTGGCCGCACGAAGGGGCTCCTTCCCGCTTGGCGGGATCGCACGCAGCGCGCAGGGTGCCCCAATGAGCAGCGCCACGATGTCTGCCCCGAAACGCTGGTGGCCCCATGTGCGTCGCATCGCCACGCTGGTGTTTTTCGTGCTCGTCGCCGCGTTGCTGTTTTCGCAAGCCCGTCAAATCGAGTGGGCCGAAGTCGGCACCGCGCTGCGCGCCTACCCCGCGCGCACGCTGCTCGCTGCTGCCGCGCTGGCTGCGCTCAGCCATGCCATCTACAGCAGCTTCGACCTGTTCGGCCGGCACTGGACCCAGCACGGCCTGCCCGTGCGGCAAGTGATGCCGTTGACCTTCGTCTGCTACGCGTTCAACCTCAACCTCGGCGCGCTGGTGGGTGGCTTCGCCATGCGCTACCGGCTCTATTCGCGCCTGGGCCTGCCTGCCGACACCATCACGCGCGTGGTCGGCATGAGCATGGTCACCAACTGGCTTGGGTACCTGGTGCTGGCCGGCACGGCGTTTTCCGCGCAGATCATCACGCCGCCGGCGGGCTGGCATGTCGGCGCACTCGCGTTGCAGGTACTCGGCGTGGGCCTGCTGGTGCTGGCCGCGGCCTATCTGCTGGCCTGCACGTTCTCACCCGGACGAACGCTGTCGTTGCGAGGCCATGAGTTCACGCTGCCCAGCGGGCGCGTTGCCGGCTTGCAGCTGGCCGTGTCATCACTCAACTGGGCCGTCATGGGCTGCGTGCTCTACGTGCTGCTGCAAGGCCGCGTCGACTACACGCTGGTGCTGGGCACCTTGTTGGTGGCAGCGGTGGCGGGTGTGCTCACGCACATCCCGGCCGGGCTGGGGGTGCTAGAAGCCGTGTTCATCGCGCTGATCGGCAGCCAGGTTCCTCGCAACGAGCTGCTCGGGGCGTTGCTTGCGTACCGAGCGCTGTACTACTTGGTTCCACTGTTGCTGGCCGTCGGGGTGTACTTGGTTCTCGAAGCCCGCGCCGGCAATGGCAAGGCGGGTCGCCCGCGCAGGTAGAATGCCGCCACCAACGCAGACACCAGTCACTGCGCTGACGTCAGTTCTGACACGAGCCGCGCTCCAACAGCGCCAAGCTCCCTGCCTCTTCTGCCTGCGACTGGCGCTCACGCTGTGAGCGACGGGCCGATCTGATCTCCGGAATCCCCAATGTCTTTTGAATCCCTCGGCCTCGCCGAGCCGCTGCTGCGTGCCGTGCTCGAACAGGGCTACACCACGCCCACCCCCATCCAGGCACAAGCCATTCCCATCGTGCTCACCGGCGGCGACCTGCTCGGCGGCGCACAAACCGGCACCGGCAAGACCGCCGGCTTCACGCTGCCGCTGCTGCAACGCCTGATGGCCACGCCCGGCGTGCGCGATGCACGCGGCCGCCTGCCCATTCGTGCGCTGATCCTCACGCCTACCCGCGAACTCGCGGCGCAGGTGGAAGAAAGCGTGCGCAACTACGGCAAGTACACCAAGCTCACATCGATGGTGATGTTTGGTGGTGTCGGCATGCAGCCGCAGATCGACAAGCTGAAGCGCGGTGTCGACATCCTCGTGGCCACGCCCGGCCGCCTGCTCGACCACGCGCAGCAGCGCACGCTCGATCTGAGCCACATCGAGATCTTCGTGCTCGATGAAGCCGACCGCATGCTCGACATGGGCTTC
>JACMKW010000706.1 GCA_014379885.1 Rhizobacter sp. | reverse complement strand
GACGAAGTGATCTACGAAGAGTTCAAAGGTACCGGCAATTGCGAAATCCATCTGGATCGCCGCATGGCTGAAAAGCGAGTGTACCCATCGATCCTGATCAATAAGACTGGCACCCGCCGCGAAGAACTGTTGCTGAAGCCTGAGATCCTGCAAAAAACCTGGATCCTGCGCAAACTGCTCTACCCGATGGACGAAATCGAGGCGATGGAGTTCATCCTCGACAAGATGAAATCCACGAAGAACAACCACGATTTCTTCGACATGATGCGGCGCGGCGGCTGACAGCCGAGCCCACCATGGCATAATCGCGGGTTTTCCGCATTCTGGAAAGTGCGCCAAAAGGTTTGGCGTGGCTCCCGGCACTCACCAGCGAAGAGGTTTTCCATGAAAGACGGCATTCACCCCAACTACCGCGACGTGTGCTTCGTCGACCTGTCCAACGGTTTCAAGTTCGTGACGCGCTCTTGCGCTCAGACCAAAGAAATGACCAAGCTGGACGATGGCCGTGAAGTGCCTCTCTTCAAGCTGGAAACCACCAGCGAGTCGCACCCGTTCTACACCGGCACGCAAAAGAGCATCGACTCGCTCGGCGGCCGTGTCGAGAAATTCCGCAACAAGTTTGCGCACCTCAAGAAATAAGCGTCCCGCACGGGAAGAAATCAAGGCAGCTTCGGCTGCCTTTTTTCATGCTCGGTTCGATGCCGCGGCCAAGTTGCTGCATCATCGCCCTCTGTCGAATGTCGTGGCATCTTGCGCTCTGATACCTTGAGTACTCCGAACCCCGCCCTGGTCACTGAGCGTGCGGCGCGCCGCCTGCCGCGATTGGCGCTGCTGCTTTTCTGCGCCGCCTACCTGCTGCCCGGCCTGTTCGGCCGCGACCCCTGGAAGAGCGCCGACATCACCGCTTTCGGCTACATGGTCAACATCGCGCAGGGGCACACCTCGTGGCTCTCGCCCATGGTCGGTGGCCTGCCGGCCGACGCGGCCCTGCTGCCCTACTGGCTCGGTGCCCTCTTCATCAAGCTGTCGGGCGGCTTGATCGTCCCCGAACTGGCTGCCCGCATCCCGTTTGCCATACTGCTAGGGCTCAGCTTTCTGCTCACCTGGTACAGCACCTACCACCTGGCCCGTACCGACGCGGCTCAACCCGTGCCCTTTGCCTTTGGTGGCGAAGCAAGCCCGGTCAACTACGCGCGGGCGATTGCCGATGGTGCGTTGCTGGCGCTGATGGCGTCGCTTGGTTTGCTGCAGTTGGGGCACGAAACCACGCCAGAACTTGGTCAACTGGCCAGCGTCGCACTCTTCCTCTACGCCTTGTCTGCCAGCCCGTTCCGGCCATGGCAGAGCCGCGTGGCCGTGTTGGTCGCCCTGCCCGCGCTCGCCGCCAGCGGCGCGCCCGCCATCGCCATGTTGCTGGCCCTTGCGGGCACCGTCGCCTGTGTTCGGTCAAGCTATGAGCCTGCACGCCACTTCGCAGCTTGGGTTGTGGCTGGCGGCATCTTGGCTGCGCTCGTCGCCACCGCGTTGAACGCTTGGGGCTGGCGGCTGGAGCGCTACGAGACCGTCGTCGAGGCCTTCAGCGTGGTGCGCCTCTTTGCATGGTTCATGTGGCCCGCTTGGCCGCTCGCGCTTTGGACCTTGTGGCGCTGGCGCGCCCACCTGTTGCACCGGCACATTGCCGTGCCCTTGGGCTGCGCCTTGGTCAGCCTGCTGGCTAGCGTCGCCATGGGGGGCTCCGACCGCGCCCTGATGCTGGTGTTGCCACCGCTGGCCGTGCTCGCGTCGTTCGCCTTGCCAACACTGCACCGTGGAACGGCATCCGCGATCGACTGGTTCTCGGTATTCTTCTTCAGCGCCTGGGCCATCGCCATCTGGGTGGTGTATTTGTCCGTCTACACCGGCTTCCCGGCCAAGCCTGCTGCGAATGTGATGCGCTTGGCACCGGGCTTCGCGCCCAGCTTCTCGACGCTGGCGCTGGTGGTGGCCAGCCTGGCAACACTGGCTTGGCTGTGGCTGGTGCAATGGCGCACCGGGCGCAACCGCCACCCCTTGTGGAAGAGCATGGTGCTACCAGCCAGCGGCGTGGCCCTGTGCTGGCTGTTGCTGATGACGCTAGGCCTGCCACTGTTTGATTACGCCCGCAGCTACCGTCCGCTCATCACACGCATCACGCAGTACGTGCCACGCGACGCCTGCGTCGCCGCACCCGGCATGACACGCGCACAGCTGGCCTCGCTGGAGTACTTCGGTGACTACCGCGTCGACGGTACGGCCACAGGCCAGACCACGCGCTGCGAGTTTCTGTTGCTGACCGAGGCCGTGACCCACCGTGCTCAGGCCGCGCCGGGTTGGCTGCTGGTGGCGCGCGAACAGCGCCCTTCCGACAAGGAAGAAGTGATCGCCATCTACCGCCGCAGCAGCGAGTCGTTTGCTAGCCCGGGTGCAGTACCCGCGTCGGGGTCGGCTCGATAAGGCGCACGCGGGCTGACGGAAACACCAGGCAGAAGCTGGAGCCTTTGCCGACTTCGCTTTGCATGTCGAGCTCACCACCGTGGCGCTGCACCACGTGCTTGACGATGGACAAACCCAGCCCCGTGCCACCCGTCTCGCGGGAGCGGCTGCCGTCGACACGGTAGAAGCGTTCCGTCAGGCGCGGAATGTGCTCACGCGCCACGCCAATGCCGGTGTCGCTGACGGTCACCTCACCGGAACCATCGTCACGCAGACGCCAGTTCACCGTGATGCGGCCACCCTCGGGGGTGTAACGCACCGCATTCGTCACCAGGTTGCCCACCGCGCTCATCAGTTCGCTCTCGGTTCCTGCCAATTGCGCGCCGTCGGCATCGGAAACGCTGAACTGATGACGCCCCATCGACAGCGCCACCGCATCGGCGTGCGCCTGACCCAGTAGCTTGCCGACCGCCACCCAGCGATCGCTCGGCGGGCGCGGGCCGCCTTCAAGCTGGGCCAAGGTCAGCAGATCACTTACCAGTGTTTGCATGCGCTGCGTCTGCTGGCCCATCAGGGTCAACACGCGGCGCCGTTCCACTTCGGTGAGCGGAAGGTCGCTCATGGTTTCGATGAACCCCGAGAGCACCGTGAGCGGGGTGCGGATCTCGTGCGACACGTTGGCTACGAAGTCGCGTCGCATGGCGTCGGATCGTTCGCGCTCGGTCACGTCTTGCGAGAGCACAAGCTTGAGCCCTTCGCCATAGACACGCGCCAGCACTGAGAGCGTGCCCCGACCGCGCGGCTCGGGAATCAGCACCGGCTGCTCGCCGAACTGCCCTGTTTGCAGATAAGCCACGAACGCCGGTGCACGCACGAGGTTGGTCACACGCTGGCGGCGATCTCGTCTCGGGTCAAGCCCAAAGTGGTCGGCGGCGACCGAGTTGCACCAGGTGATCTGGTCGGCCTCGTCGAGCAACAACACCCCGTTGGGCGAGGCTTCCATTGCCGAGAGAAACTGCGCCAGTCGCGTCTGCTCAATCGCCAAGCCTTTTTCGTGGCTGCGAATGGATCGTTCGACGCGGTAGCCGATCTCGCCCCAGAAACCGGTATCGCGAGGCGCCTGGCCTTCCTGGCTGCCACTGAGCCAGTGGATCAGGCGGTAGCCGCGCAAGGTGTCGATCAGAGCGAGCACGCTCACGCCAATCGAGCCGCCCAGCACCGAACCAATCACCGGCGCATGCAGCGGTTCACCCGCCAAAAAACCGATGAAGCCGCCCACCGCCATGGCTGTGGCGCCTGCAAGCAATCGTGGCAGAAGCCAGTTCACGGGAATTTAGGCAGACAGGGTTTGTGCCTGCTGCGTCAGCCGGTACCCCGCACCACGAACCGTCTCGATCATGTGGGAGCAATGAACCGGGCTCAATGCCTCGCGCAAGCGCTTGACGTGAACGTCAACCGTGCGCTCTTCGATGAACACGTGGTCGCCCCATACGCGGTCGAGCAGTTGCGAACGGCTGTGCACCCGCTCCGGGTGGGTCATGAAAAAATGCAGCAGGCGGAACTCGGTGGGGCCGAGGCGCACCTCCTGCCCTTCACGCGCCACGCGCCGAGTGGCGGGGTCGAGCTTGAGCACCCCAATCTCCACCGCGGCGTCTAGCGCCTCGGGCGCCTTGCGGCGCAGCACTGCACGAATGCGCGCCATCAGCTCGTGGGTGGAAAACGGTTTGGTGAGGTAGTCGTCGGCACCCGCATCGAGGCCGGAGATCTTGTCAGCCTCTTCGGCGCGGGCGGTCAGCATGATGATGGGCAGCTCGCGCGTGCGAGCCTGCGAACGCCAGCGTTTTGCGAGCTGCAGCCCCGATTGGCCGGGCAGCATCCAGTCGAGCACCACCAGGTCGGGCAGCACACGGTCCACCTGCTGCAATGCCTCATCGGCCGTGGTCGCGATCACCACTTCGTAGCCCGCGTGGCGCAGGTTGATCGCCATCAGCTCGGCGATTGCCGATTCGTCTTCAACCACCAGAACTTGACTCATGACAATCCCTCGTCCGTTGAATACGCGGGCCGCGTCTGGCGACTGACGCGGGCCGGCTTGGGAACGGCCCGGCGCTCGGCCCGCTCAACGCTTCTCATTGCTTTGCTCACTTGACCATCGACTCCACTGTCTCGACCGGGTTGTGCCGCACATCGGTGCCCTTGACGATGTAGATGATGACCTCGGCCAGGTTCTTCGCGTGGTCGCCCACACG
>JACMKW010000705.1 GCA_014379885.1 Rhizobacter sp. | reverse complement strand
GCCGGCCGCCGCGGCATGCTCGATCAACGCATATTCGCCGCTCACTTGATAAACGAAGGTTGGCACGCCGAACCGGTCCTTCACCCGCGCGACGACGTCGAGATAGGGCAGGCCGGGCTTGACCATCACCATGTCGGCGCCCTCGGCGAGGTCACGCGCGACCATGCGCAGCGCCTCGGCGGCGTTGGCGGGGTCGATCTGGTAGGTCGCCTTGTCGCCCTTCAGCGCCGCGGTGGCGCCGACGGCGTCGCGGAACGGGCCGTAGAAGGCGCTCGCGTACTTGGCGCTGTACGCCATGATCTTTGTGTGGATCGCGCCGCGCGACTCGAGCGCGGCTCGAATCGCTCCGATCCTGCCATCCATCATGTCGCTCGGCGCCACGATGTCCACGCCCGCCTCGGCCTGCACCAAGGCTTGCTGGGTGAGCAGCTTCACCGTTTCGTCGTTGAGGATGTAGCCGCTTGCGTCGCGCACGCCGTCTTGGCCGTGAGATGTGTAGGGGTCGAGCGCCACATCGGTCAGGATGCCCAGTTCGGGAAAACGCTTCTTCAGCTCGCGCACGACCTTGGGCACCAGGCCTTGCGGGTTCAGGGCTTCGGCGCCGTCTTCGGTCTTGATCTTCGGGTCGATCACCGGGAACAAGGCCATCACCGGGATGCCCAGCCGCACACATTCGTCGGCCACCGGTAGCAGCTGGTCGAGGCTCAGGCGCTGCACGCCGGGCATGGAGTCGATGTTCTGGATCTTGTTCTTGCCCGCCAGCACGAACACCGGAAGGATCAGGTCATTCACCGACACCTCGTTTTCACGCACCAGGGCGCGTGTGAATTCGTCGCGGCGCAGGCGGCGCGGCCGGCTGGCGGGGAAGGGAGGAGGGGTGTGCACGGCGCGGTTCCAGGCAGGTTTCAGGGCGCGGGAGATGAACCAAAGACGGGTCGCGGCATAGTTGGCAACTGCGTGTTTTTCCGGTGCCGCGTACCGTGAACCCAGGCGGTTCTCATCTGCTAAAGTCGCCTCCGGATGATAGCCGCAAGGCTGTTGTCCCCTGCTTTTCCTCCCTGAGCAGGAGCCTTACCGTGATGACAGCGATGAGGCTTTTCCAGCCCCGGCCTGATGGCCGGGGCTTTTTTATTTGCAGCACCTCAGCCGCCACCGAGCCGCCTCAAGGCGGCTGAGCGGCCCTCGGGGGCCGGAGCGAAGCGACTGGGGCAGACACAACCCATAATGCCGCCGCATGAGCAGCTTGTACTTGTGGGTCAAGGCCCTTCACATCGTGTTCGTGGCGAGCTGGTTCGCGGGGCTTTTCTACCTGCCGCGCTTGTTCGTTAACCTGGCCATGGTGCCCGCCGACAGCCACGCCGAGCGCGAGCGATTGCTGCTGATGGCGCGCAAGCTTTATCGCTTCACGAGCTTTCTGATGGTGCCTGCCCTCGCGCTGGGGTTGTGGCTCTGGCTGGGCTTCGGCACGACCGGCGGCTGGCTGCACGCCAAATTGCTCTTCGTGTTGCTGGCACTCGGCTATCACCATGCCTGCCGCTCGCTGTTGCGGCGGTTCGAGACCTTCAGCAACCAGCGCAGCGAACGCTGGTTTCGCGTCTTCAATGAATCGGCGGTGTTGCTGTTTGCCGTGATCGTGGTGCTGGTGGTCGTCAAACCGTTCTGAGTGGTGCGGCATGACCTCAGATGAAGCGAGACCGCATCGCCTCGGGCGCAGGCACCGCAGCTCCGCGGCCCCGTTGGCTCTTTTGTATGCCGCGCTGATCATCTATGCCAGCCTGTCGCCCTTTGTCGGCTGGAAGCAGCCCACGAATGTGCCGTTCTTCGGCCTGGGCCACATGCCCTGGGTGCCGTGGTGGTCGGGCTTCGACGTGGTGGCCAACCTGCTGGGCTACATCCCGCTCGGGGCGTTGCTGTTCGGCGCGCAGGTGCGCAGCGGGCGCGCGGTGGGGGTGTCGGCGCTGACCACGTTGCTGGTGGGCACGGCGCTGTCCTTTGGCATGGAAAGCTTGCAGAACTGGTTGCCCCGGCGGGTGCCGTCGAGCGTGGACTGGCTGCTCAACACCGCCGGCACGGTAATGGGCCTGCTGCTGGCGGTGGCGGTGCGCGCGCTGGGCGGGGTGGACCGCTGGCAGGTGCTGCGTGACCGCTGGTTCATCACGCACAGCGCGGGTGGCATCGCCTTGCTCCTGCTGTGGCCAGTGGGCTTGCTGTTCCCGGCGCCAGTGCCGTTTGGCCTGGGCCAGGTGCTGGTGCGCCTGCAAGAGCTGGTGGCGAGTGCGCTCGACGGCACGCCGTGGGCCGTGTGGGTCGATGGCTGGGTGTATGCACGCGATGCGCTCACGCCGCTGTCGCGTGGGGCAGAGTGGGTCACCATCGTGCTCGGGTTTCTGGCGCCGTGTCTGGTGGCGTTCAGCGTGATGCAGCGTGGTTGGCGCCGTGCCTTGCAGGTGCCCGCGGCGCTGGCCGTGGGGCTGGCGGCCACCACCTTGTCGACGGCGCTGAACTTCGGCCCGCAGCATGCCCTGGCCTGGCTCACACCGGCCGTGCTGCCCGCGCTGGTGGTGGGCGCCGCACTCGCCGTGGCGCTGGCTTTGGTCCCGCGGCGAGGTGCCGCTGGGGTGGGCCTGGTCGCGTTGACGGCCCTGGTGGCCCTGGTGGCGCAAGCGCCCACCGACCCGTACTTTGCCGAGAGCCTGCAGGCCTGGGAGCAGGGGCGCTTCATCCGTTTTCACGGTGCCGCGCAGTGGGTGGGCTGGCTGTGGCCATACGCCGCGCTGGTGTACCTGCTGCTGCGTGTGATGGCCCGCGACGACCGTTCGTAAAATGCGCCATGACCTATTTCAAGCGCCACATCTTCTTTTGCCTGAATCAGCGTGATAAGGGCGAAGACGCTTGCACGAACCACAACGCACAAGCCGGCTTCGAGCGCTGTAAATCTCGCGCCAAGGCCGAGAAACTCAATGGCCCTGGCGGCGTGCGAGTCAACAAGGCCGGCTGCATGGACCGCTGCGCCGGCGGGCCGGTGGCGGTGGTGTACCCCGAGGCGGTTTGGTACACCTATGTGGACAACGACGACATCGACGAGATTGTCGAATCGCACCTGAAAAACGGCGTGGTGGTGGAACGTCTGCTGCTGCCTGACTCGGTCGGTCGATGAATTCGCAGACCAAGCGGGTCAGCATCGCGGGCCCGGCCGGTGCCATTGAATGTGCGATCGACGAACCCGCTGATGCACCGCGTGGTGTGGCGATCGTGTGCCACCCGCACCCGCAAGGCGGCGGCACGCTCGATAACAAGGTGGCGCAAACACTCGCCCGCGCATTCGTGCAACTCGGCCACCGTGCGGTGCGCTTCAACTTTCGTGGGGTGGGTGCTTCCGAGGGCAGCTTTGACGAAGGCCGTGGCGAGACCGACGACACCTTGGCGGTGATTGCCGCGCACCGCGATACCAAGCTGCCGCTGATCCTGGCTGGGTTTTCGTTTGGCGCTTACGTCGCGGCGCAGGCCGCGCAGCGCCTGCCCGACGATGCCAAGGCAGCCTACTTGGTGCTGGTTGGCCCCTCCACACAAAAGCAGCAGATGCCGGCGGTGCCCGAAGGCACCCTCGTCATTCATGGCGAGGCTGACGACGTGGTGCCCCTCTCGGCCACGCTCGACTGGGCGCGCCCGCAGGCCTTGCCGGTGGTCGTGATCCCCGGCGCTGGCCATTTTTTTCATGGGCAACTCACGCTGCTCAAGAACCTTGTGCTGCGCCACGGGTCATAAACCCGGGCGCAGCTCCACGCGCTCTCACTCAAAAAACCAAATCCAATGAAAAGACTGCTTGCGAAACTATTTGCTCTTGCGCTGACGCTCAGCGCTGCTGCCACTTCTTTCGCCCAGATGCCCTCCCCGCCCGAAGTGGCGGCGCGCAGCTATCTCCTGCTTGACTTGACCACCGGCCAGACGCTCGCCCAGCGCGAAGCCGACGCCCCGGCTGACCCCGCCTCACTGACGAAGCTGATGACGGCCTACATCGCCTTCACCGCATTGCGCGAGAAGAAGCTGACGCTGGAGCAAACGCTGCCGGTGTCGGTGCGCGCCTGGCAGGAGCGCAAGGGCGGCGGCTCGCTGATGTTCATCGAGCCGCGCATGACGCCCAAGGTGGCTGATCTGCTGCGTGGCGTGATCGTCAACTCAGGCAACGACGCGTCGGTGGCGCTGGCCGAAGGTGTGGGCGGCTCGCTCGACAACTTCGTCGCCATGATGAACCGCCAGGCGCAGGCCTGGGGCCTGAAAAACACCAGCTTCAAGAATGTGACCGGCCTCACCGAAGCCGGCCACAAGAGCACGGCGCGCGATGTGGCGGTGATCGCCAGCCACATCATCAATGACTTCCCCGAGTACTACCCGATCTACTCCATCAAGAAGTACCACTACGAAGGCTCGCCCACCACCAACGAGAACAACCGCAACGTGTTGCTGCTGCGTGACCCGAGCGTCGACGGCATGAAAACCGGCTTCACCGAAGCCGCCGGCTATTGCATGGTGGTGTCGGCACAGCGCGATTTCCCGAACCTCGCGGCCACTGGCGCGGGCGGCGGCAAGCGCCGGCTGCTCAGTGTGGTGCTGGGTGCCGCCTCGATGGACGCACGCGCCAACGAAAGCCAGAAGCTGCTGAACTGGGGCTTTCTGGCCTTTGACACGGTGCGCCTGTTCGAGGCCGACAAGGCAGTGGCCACCGTGCCGGTGTGGAAGGGCAAGCTCAACGAAGCACGTCTGGGCAGCAGCGCTGCGGTGTTCGTGAGCGTGCCCAAGGGCGACGGCGCCAGGCTGCAAACCCAGATCGAGCGCACCGACCCGCTGGTCGCGCCCTTGGCCCAGGGCCAGCGTGTTGGCACGCTGAAAGTGAGTACCCCTGCCGGCGCGGTGGTGGCCGAGCGACCGCTGGTGGTGCTGGCGGCGGTCGAGCAAGCCGGTATTTTTGGCCGGGCATGGGATGCCATCCGCCTGTGGATCAAGTAACCTGCCCTTCCTGATGCACGAAGGAGACGCCGTGAACGCGATTCCTGACAGCCTGTGTTACCTCAATGGCGAGTACACCGCCCTGCGCGACGCGCGCGTTTCGGTGCTTGACCGCGGCTTCATGTTTGGCGACGGCATCTACGAGGCTTTTCCTGCGTACGGCCGGCGCGTGTTCCGCTTCGACGAACACATGGCGCGCCTGAGCCGCGGGCTGGCCAAGGTGCGCATTGCCAACCCCTTCAGCGAATCGCAGTGGCTGGCGCATTGCCGCAAGCTGATTGCCGCGCAGGTGGGCGACGACTTCGCGCTCTACATCCAGGTGACGCGGGGCGTGGCGCCGCGCAACCATGTGATGCCCACCGACATCGCGCCCACCGTCTTCATCATGTGCGGCCCGCTGGTTGCGCCCACGGCCGAGCAGCGCCACAAGGGCGTGGCCTGCATCACGGCGCGCGACTTTCGCTGGGAGCGTGGTGACATCAAGTCCATCTCGCTGCTGGGCAACGTGCTGGCGCGCCAGATCTCGGCCGACCAGGGCGCGGTGGAGACTGTTCTGCTGCGCGATGGTTACCTCACCGAGGCCTCGGCCAGCAATGTGTGGGTGGTGCACGAAGGCGCGGTGCTGGGCCCGCCCAAGAGCGAGCACCTGCTCGAAGGCGTGCGCTACGAGTTGATCCGTGAGCTGTGCGAAGAAGAGGGCATTGCCTTCAACCTGCGCCCGGTGCCCGAGGCCGACCTGCTGGCGGCCGACGAGGTGTTGCTCAGCTCGGCGTCGAAAGAGTTGCTGCCGGTGACCCTGCTCGACGGCGAGCCGGTGGGCCATGGCGCCTTGCGCGGCAAGCCCGGCCCCATTTATGCGCGGCTGTACGCGGCCTATCAACGCGCCAAGACCACCCAGTCACTCTAGACCCGCATGCCCGAGATCCCACCCGAACAATCACTGATCGAGTACCCGTCGCAGTTCCCCATCAAGGTGATGGGTGCCAACGTCGATGGCTTTGTGCATGCCGTCACAGCGGTCGCGAAGAACTTCGACCCCGGCTTCGATGCTGCGAGCGTCGAGATCCGCCCTAGCAGTGGCGGCAAGTATTTGGGCGTGACGGTGACCGTCACCGCCACCAGCCGCGAGCAGCTCGATGAGCTGTACCGCACCCTGTCGACGCACCCCCTGGTGAAGGTCGTGTTGTAGGGGGTGGTTGCAGCGAGCGTGCCACGCAGCCGGCCTTGTGAGCCGGCCGCGTGGTCGGGTGGTCAGTTCAGCACCACCGGGTCATCACTCTCGTTGCTGGGCGCCGTGGCAAAGGTGTCCAGGCTCAGCGGCTCGGCCGTGTCGTCAGCAGCCTGCTGCTGGGCGAACTCGGTGTAGGCCGCGGGTGAAGCGGCCGCCGATACCGGCACTTCGGTCAGCGCTGGCGGCGTCACAGAGGCGGGGTCGCCTCCGCAGGCGGCCAGGCCGGCCACGCTCAGGAGCGTGCAAAGAAGCAGTCGTGTCGTCTTCATGATGAGCGCTCCTTAACGGGTGCCACCGATGGGCGTGGACAGGTAGGGGAAGCCAGCCATCAGCGGGACCACGGCCTGGTCGACCGCGTCGTGCAGCCTGAAGGCAGTCGCGCCCAAGGGCACCGCCGACGGCCTGCACGCGGTGCCGAAGCCCAGCGCGTTGGTGTCGCCGTTGGCCATGCACAGCCCGCCCATCACGGCCACGAGCGAGATGTCGACCACGTCATCCTTCGGACGGCGGCCATTCGGGTAGCCCGCGTTGTCGTTGCCACCGGCCAGGATGTTGCCGACGATGCCCAGGCGGTTCTGCTGCGCAAAGGCCACCGGTGGGATGGCCGTGTTCAGGCGCAGCATTTCAGAGGCAACCACGTTGGCCGGCTTGTTCACGCCGGTGATGCCGGTGAGAAAGGTGGTGACGAGGTCAGTGCGCGGGTAGTTCGTGGGGGCCGTGTTGGGCAAGGCCAGTGCGATCTCCAGCAGCTTGGGCAAGCTGGGGTTGGTCACGTAGGTGGCGAACTGAGCGTCGTCTTTGGGGCGGCGGCCGTTCGGGTAACCGGCGTTGTCGCTGCCACCGGCCAGGATGTTGCCGACGATGCCCAGGCGGTTTTGCTGTGCAAAGGCCACCGGCTCG
>JACMKW010000704.1 GCA_014379885.1 Rhizobacter sp. | reverse complement strand
CCATTTCATGCCATGACTGCTGGGTCTGATTCACCCGACGAGCCTCCGATGAGCCCGTACGGTCTGACATCGGCAAAGCCGGCCGGGTGGGCCCCAAGGCTGCGCCACGCGGCGGTGCATGGGCTGGGTTTTTTGGTGCTGCTGCCTTCGCTGCTCACGCTGGCCTGCATTGCCGCGCTGTTCAGCGCCCCCGGTCTTTTCAGTGATGGAACACCGACCGGACACGCCTACGCCCTGGCCTTCGTGCTGGCGGCCGTGGCGCTGGCAGTCGCGCTCATTCGGCATGGCAAGCGGACGCGCCGCTCCGGGGCGAGGGTGGCGGTGGGGCTCACCGCCGGCCTGCTGGTCACCGTGTTGTTCCTGGTCCTCCTGGGGGTCGGCGCCGCGTGGTTGCTCTATTCACTGATGACGGTTGGGTGGTGCAACCCTCGGTGCTAACAGGCTGCTGAAATAGCCACGGCACCCAGCGACGCGTTTCGTGCAAGGTGCCGATTTTTGACCGTGTAAACGCAACTTGGCAGCCACCGCGCCCAATGCAACGCGGTTTTACCCCTCAGAGGGCCATTTCCCAGGCCTTTCAGCCTCATAGCGCGACCTCCAGACGGACTTGTCCCAAGGTGCGCATGCGCACCAGGTTGTACGCCGCCATGGTCATCACGAAGAGCTGATCGACCTTCTTGATGCCACGCACCATCACCTGACGAATAGGGCCGATGAACTTGGCCCATCCGAAACCCTGTTCGATGAGCTTGCGCTTTTGCTGCGAGATCGCGTAGCCCTCGGTGGCGGCAATTTCATCGGGCACCGCCGAGGCACGCCCTGAGGTGTTTTGCGCCACATGCGGCACGACCTTCAAGTCTTGCAATGCCGCGATAAACTCGGCAGCGTCATATCCCTTGTCAGCCCCCAAGGTGAGCTCGGCGTCCGGATTGACTTGCCGTGCATCGGCCATCATGGCTTTGGCTGCCTCTCGTTCGGCATGCCCATCTGCTCGCGTGACCAAGGCATTGACCACCAACCCGTTGCGGTTCTCCATCAGCGTGTGGCCCATGTAGCGCAGCTCGCTGGCTGTCTTGCCCTTGCGATACAGGCGGCTGTCCGGATCGGTGCTGGACTGATGCGTGTCGTTGCTGCGTGTCTGGCCACGGAAGTCGCCGCCCCCATCGGCATCATCGTCGCCATCCTTGCGAACAAAGCTCTTGTGCCCTGCCCAGGCCTGGATCAAGCTGCCGTCAACACTGAAGTGCTCTTTGGACAACCAGTTCTTCTTGTCCGCTTGCTTGAGCACTTCGTTGAAGAAGGCCACCACCGCATCGTGTTCAATCAGGCGCTGGCGATTCTTGCTGAACACCGTAGCGACCCACACCGTGTCGTCCATCGACAGCCCGACGAACCAGCGGAACAGCAGGTTGTATTGGGTCTGCTCCATCAACTGCCGCTCCGAGCGCACCGAATACAGCACCTGCAGCAGCATGGCCCGCAACAGCTTCTCCGGCGCGATGCTCGGCCGTCCACCCTTGACGTCGTCGTCATACATCTGCGCGAACAAGTCGCCCATCTTCCCCAAGGCTTCGTTGACCATCACACGGATCACCCGCAGCGGATGCTTGGCCGGCACGAAATCGTCCAGCTTCTTCATGGTGAACAAGGATTCGTTGAACGTGTCGCTTCCGCGCATGGGTCAGCTCTTCAGACAGTGTGGGACTCTGCTCGTAACGTCTCAGCATCGCTCGGCGTGGACGGCAGTGATCGGTATTTCAGCAGCCTGCTAGCGCCGCGTTCAACCCAGCGCGGTTCCCACTGACCCCCGGCGGGCGCGCAGGCCGATGAGACCGAGACCGGTACCAGCCAGCAACAAGGTCGACGGCTCAGGCACCGCGCTGATCGAGACCATCACAAACTCGGTCGGATCGGCGATGTTGCCGCGGCCGCCGCCGCCGGGATAGTTGTTGTCGTTGATGATCATCACCGTGTTCGGATCGAGCACGAGGATGTCTTCGATCGTGACGTAGGGGAAGGTGAAGGTGTGGCTGCCGTCGCCGTTCAGATCGTTCGGGTCGGCGATGTTCATCAGGTCGATTACTTCCGACTTTCTTGCATACCCGTCCGCGTCCACTT
>JACMKW010000074.1 GCA_014379885.1 Rhizobacter sp. | reverse complement strand
GCCGTGCCATTTAGGCCGCTGATGCTTGCTTGCGCCCCATGCCCGATCACGCGCCGGTCGGGCGCCCAATTCTTGGACACAAGCGCACCGCCGTTTGGCACGAGATTCGCTTGTCAGTGATCAAACAAAGAAGACGCGCCCGCGATTGGGGCGCATCACCACCCTGAGGATCACTGTGTCTGGTTTCAAGAGCTTCCTGAAGACGGGGCATGCCCCGACCTTGTTCGCCGCTTTCCTGTACTTCTGTTTCTCCTGCTGCATCTGGGTATTGAACGGCGCGATGGCGCCTTTCATCAGCGAGGAATTCAACCTCTCGCCCGCTCAAAAGGGCCTGATGCTTTCCATTCCCATCATTGCGGGCGCGCTGATGCGCTTCCCGCTGGGCGTGTTGGCGCAGTACATCGGCCGCAAGAAAGCCACACTGGTCGAGATGGGCCTGATCGCCGTCGCGATGTTGTTCGGCTTCTTCTTCGTGAAGAGCTTCAACGATCTGCTGGCCATGGGCGTGCTGCTCGGCATTGCCGGGGCGAGCTTTGGCGTGGCGTTGTCACTCGGGTCGGGCTCGTTCCCACCGCGCCACAAGGGGCTCGCGATGGGGCTGGTGGGCGCTGGCAACATCGGCACCGCCTTATCGGTACTGGTGGCGCCGCCGCTGGCGCAGGCGTTTGGCTGGCAGGCGGTCTACGGTTTTGCCGCCGCGGCCATCCTCGTGCCGATGCTGGTGATGATTTTTCTTGCGCAAGAACCACCCGACCTGGATGCACACGCCACGTTGCGCGAGCACGTGGCCTGCCTGTTCGAAAAAGATGGCTGGGCCTTCAGCCTGATCTACGGCATCACTTTTGGCGGTTTCATTGGTCTGGCCACCTTCCTGCCTACCTACTACTTCGACCAGTTCCACGTGAGCAAGGTGCAAGCAGGCCAACTCACCATGCTGGCAGCCTTCATGGGCGCCACGGTACGCATCTTCGGTGGCTGGATTTCCGATCGTTGGGGCGGCATCAACACACTCACTGCCGTGCTGCTGACCGTCACCGTGTCGCTGCTGGCCTGTGGCTTGGCTGGCAACTCATTGGCCGCCTCGACGCTGCTGTTCATGGTGTGCTTTGCTGCGCTGGGCGCAGGCAACGGCGCGCTGTTCCAACTGGTGCCCTTGCGCTGGCCCTTGAGCACCGCGGTAGCTGGCTCGATGATCGGCGAGATTGGCGCACTGGGTGGCGGCCTGGTGCCCAACGCCATGGGCTTGTCCAAGCAATACACCGGCACCTATCTCTGGGGTTTCGTGGTGTTCGCCGTGCTCGCGCTGATCGTGCTGGTGATGATGCGCAAGATGCAGCTGCGCTGGACGCGCACGTGGGCGGAGAAAGGTGGCCGCGCGCGGGTCACGGCGTGAGGATCACCTTGGCAAGAACAGCAGCCAGTACACCAGTAGCAGGTTGAACAGCACCGACACCACCAAGCCAGCCTTCCACAACAGGCTGGGGTCGCGTGCGAGCAGCGGCGTCGCGCTCTGAGCCGCCAACGGACGTGAAGCACCACGCTGAATCGCCAGCTCCAGCTCTTCGGCGGTTTCGAAGCGCTGCTTCTTGTCGAAAGCCACGGCCTTCAGCACGATGTGATCAAGCCAGATCGGCACATCGGGCCGCAAGCGCGATGGTGGTTTGGGTGCACGGCGGTAGCGCAGCTTCTGGTACGGCTCGATGTCACCGAACGGCATGTGGCCCGTGAGCAACTGGTACATGGTCACACCTAAAGCAAACAAGTCGGTCTGCGCGTCAACCGGTTCGTCGTCCCACAGCTCGGGGTTCATGTAACTGGGCGTGCCGGCGTGCAGGCTGCGCTGCTCCTCGGGCTCGTTGCCCGAGACGGCCACGCCCAAGTCGAGCAGGCGCAACTGGCCATCTTCGCCCAGGTGCAGGTTGCCCGGTTTGATGTCGCGGTGAACCACGCCCAAACGGTGCAATCTCCCGATGGCGTCGGTCGCGGCGAGGCTCCATGCCACCACGTCGGCGACCGGCAGGCCTTGTCCCTTTTTCTGCGTGGCGAGCTGCTCCAGCGTCTGGCCGCTGTGCCAGTCGAACAGCAGATAGAAAGCACTCGCGTCCTGCACTTCGTGCAGGCTCACGAAACCAGTGTTGGCTCGTTCGCTAACGCGCGAACCCAGCCAGGCTTCGTGGGCCAGCATGGCGCGCTCTTGGGGGTCGCTCGCACGCGAGGGGTGCAGCGTCTTCAAGGCGCGCAAGGCCCGGGTCTGCACATGGCGCACCTGGTAGAGCAGGTGCACGCCGGTGTCGGCGACCAGGGCGGTCACCACATGGCCGTCGATCTCCTCACCCACCTTGAAACGCGGCGGCACGGGCAATTGGCGGCTGCGCACCAAGGCGTCTTCGAGGCGCGAACGCGCCAAGCCCAGCACCCGGATGACGAGCACGGTCGCGTTGTCCTGCGAACCGGCCGCAAGCGCCGCCTGCACGATGGCCGCGCTTGCCTCTTGCGCCGTGCCTTCGCGCAGCAGCGCCAGCATGTGCTGCTGCGCCAGCCGGGCGTGCACACCATCGGAGGCGAGCACGAAGGTGTCGCCCAGGTGCAGCTCGCCTTGCAGGTAGTCGACGCGAATGGCGTCGTCCTGGCCCATTGCGCGGGTGAGCTGGCTGCGCAGGTCGGGGTGCTCGAGGGCGTGGTCTTGGGTCAGGCGCTGGCACTCCTGCCCACGCACCAGATAGGCCCGTGTATCACCCACATGCGCCACCGTCCAGGTCTGGCCCCGCAGCGCCAGCGCCGTCAAGGTGCTCATGGCAGCACCGACATGGCGCCGGTTGTGGGCAGCGAGCCAACTGTTCTGGGCGCTGATGATGCGGTCGAGCACCACACTGGTGTCCCAGGTGGGTGGGGCGCCGAAGTAGTCTTCCACCACCGCCATCACGCTCGTTTGCGCGGCCATGCGGCCCGCGCCGCCCGCCGACACGCCATCGGCAATGGCGGCAATGAAACCCAGCGCCTCTTCATGTGCCGCAGGCCGAACGGCCGCAGCGAAGTCTTCGTTGTCTTGCCGGAGCCCACGATCACTCGTGTAGCCCATGTCGATGTCAAAGCTCATGGCGGGTCAGGTGTGCACCCACATGGGGCAATTGATAAATCCGTGAAATACCAAGCAAGACGCTTGCCCGCAAACAGTGCGCAAAGCACCAGATTGCAGCCGATCAGGGGTAACCCGCTGGCACCACCCTTGCTTCCTCTTAGGGCATTGAGGAAAACGACGACTGAGGAAACAGCCGAATGAAGAAGATGAAGCTGGTGATGGTTGGCAACGGCATGGCCGGGGTTCGCACCTTGGAAGAGCTGTTGAAGATATCGCCCGACCTGTACGACATCACGGTGTTCGGCGCCGAGCCGCACCCCAACTACAACCGCATTCTGCTGTCGCCCGTACTGGCTGGCGAACAAACGCTCGACGAAATCGTTCTCAACCCGCTGAGCTGGTATGAAGAGAACAACATCAAGCTTCATCTGGGCAAGAAGGTGGTTGACGTTCATCGCACCAAGCGGATCGTCAAGTCGGCCGACGGCACTGAAGAAGCCTATGACCGCCTGCTGATCGCCACCGGCTCCAACCCCTTCATCCTGCCGGTGCCCGGCAAGGAGCTCGAAGGCGTGATCGCCTACCGCGACATCGCCGACACCAACACGATGATCGACGCTGCTGCCAAGTACAAGCATGCGGTGGTGATCGGTGGTGGCCTGCTGGGCCTGGAAGCTGCCAACGGCCTGATGCTGCGTGGCATGCAGGTCACCGTGGTGCACATCATGCCGTGGCTGATGGAGCGCCAGCTCGATGACACCGCGGGCAAGCTGCTGCAAAAGTCGCTCGAAGACCGTGGCCTGAAGTTCATGATCGGCGCGCAAACGCAAGCGCTGATTGGCGATCAAGATGGCGGCAAGGGTGGCCGCGTGATGGCCGTGCAATTCAAAGATGGCACCGAAGTGCCAGCCGACCTGGTGGTGATGGCCGCCGGCATTCGCCCCAACACCGAGCTGGCGCTGAAGATCGGCCTGCACTGCTTC
>JACMKW010000703.1 GCA_014379885.1 Rhizobacter sp. | reverse complement strand
CTACATCGCTGCGGAGACGAAGAAGTGGGCAGCGGTGGTGAAGCAGTCCGGCGCCAAGGTGGACTGAGCCCGCTGCGCATTCAGGCTGGCAGCCCCTCAAACTTGCCGAGTGCCGATTCGGTCAACACCGAATCGCAGTACTCCCGCATCTCGACGATCTTGCCGTGGGCGAGCCTGAAGACCAGGCAGTAGTCGTTGTCATAACGCGCACCGGTCTTGCTGACCATGTCACCACGCGCTTCCACGGCCACCATGTCGCCATCGGCGATGAAGGTCTGCGCAATCGTGCGGCCACCCGGTTGCACGCGCTGGCGAAAGTGGCCGTACAAATCGCGCAGCAGCGCGGTCTTGCCGTGGAAGGTGCGTGACCACGAGTACTGGCCGGTCACACGCATCACCACATCGTCGGCCAAGGTCTGCACGAACAGGGTGCTGTCGCCCACGGCGAGACCCGCGAAGACGGATTGCATCAGCTTCTTGTTTTCAACTGCGTCCATGAGATCAACTCCAATTGAATGGTCAGGGGCTCGCACTGTCGAAGATCGTGATGACGCCGGCAAATGATGATTTCATCGCCGCGCATGAATCCATATCATGCGCAGATGCGCCGCCTGCCACCCTTGCCTGAACTCATCGCCTTCGAGGCGGTGGCCCGGCACCTGAGCTTCACCCGCGCTGCCGCCGAGCTCAGCCTCACCCAAAGCGCCGTGAGCCACCGCGTGCGCCGGCTCGAAGCGCACCTGGGCACACGGCTGCTGAACCGCCTCAACCCCGGCCTGACGCTCACCGAGCCTGGCATCGCGCTCTTGCCCGAGCTCACCGATTGCCTCGACGGCTTGGCCCGGCTCGGCACCCGCACCTCACGGCGGCTGCGCGTGGGCGCCGGCACGGCTTTGTCGTCGTGGTGGCTGGTGAGCCGCCTGCCGGCCTTTCTGGCGCAGCACCCCGAGTTATCGGTCGAGCTGCAGCCGCTGCAAGCCGACGCCGCGCTGCCACCGAACCTCGATGTGTCGATCGCGTGGGTGGGTGACGGCGAAGACGCGCTCACGCCCAAACAGCGCCCCTTGTTCACAGAGTACGTGTTCCCTGTCTGCAGCCCGCGCCTACTGCCCGGTGGGCGAGCGCTGCGCGACGCAGGCGCGCTCGGCCAGATGACGCTGCTGCACAAGGCCTCGGTCTCGCCAGGTGAATGGAGCTGGCCGGGCTGGTTCAACCGCCTGGGCATCACCACCGTCCACCCCGAGGCGCGTGAATTGCACCTGGCCGAGATGGGCCTGGTGCTGTCGGCCGCGATTGAAGGTGCGGGGGTGGCTTTGTCGCGCTCGCTGCTGGTTCAAGATGCGTTGGAGGCTGGCCGGCTGGTGGTCGCGGTCGAAGACTTCGAGCCCATGCCCTCAACCAAGCGGCACGTGGCCCGTTGGCCTTCGCGCAACATCGGTGACCCGGGTGTTGCCGCCTTCGTCGACTGGTTGGAGGCCGAGGCGGCCAAGACGGTGGCCCGCTCGGACGCGCTGATCCGGCGGCCGGCTCTGCGTGCCGCGAGCTGAGACGGCCGCTTGATCGGACGCTTTTTCCGCTATGGCCTCGTCGGTGGTTTTGCCACCGCCGTGCATTACGCCGTGCTGGTGTTGTGCGTCGAGGTCTTTCAATGGCCGGCCTACTTCGGCTCCGGTGTCGGCGCGGTGGTCGGCGCGCAAGTCGCCTTCTTCGGCAACCGCCGCTTCACCTTTGCGCACGACGGCGCACTCGGCCCCGCGTGGTTCAAGTTTCAGGGCACCGCCTTGCTGGGCGCGCTGGTAGGCATGGTGGTCGTGGCAGCCTCGGTGCAGGCCGGCTGGCACTACCTGATCGGCCAGGTGCTGGCCACGCTGACGAGCCTGGTGTTGACCTTTGCGGTCAACCGGGCCTGGACGTTTCGCTGACCCTTTGGCTACGCGGTGCCTGCGCGGCCCGAGGGCGCCCGGCGGATCTCGTTGCTCAGCGCGGCATCCAGGCTGATGTCTTTCAGGTCGCGCATGGCGGTCTGCACTTCGTCGATGTACTTGCCTGGCACCCCGAAGTTCTCGAAGTGGCCTTTCCACTGCCGTAGCACGCTCCAGACCTGGCGCACGGCGGCAATGGCGTCGGGGCGGTCGGGGATGAACCCGGCATGGGCCGTCATCGCGTTGTCGAGCGTGGCCAGCTTGCCTCGGCTTCCCACCTCGAGGTGCAGCCTTCGCTCGAACGCCTGGCTCGGCCGCGGCACCACGTCATACAGCGGGCTCAGGCGCCACCCGCCGAGGCGAGGGTCGCGGACGAAGCCGTGGTTGCGCAAGTGATCGTCGTCGTTGCTCACGAAGATGTTGAACACCATGCGCATGAAGAGTTCGCGGTTGTCTTGCTTCACACAGGCGGTGTGGCACACCCTGCGAATGGCGTGGGCCAGGTCGGTGTAGCCGTGATGGGCCGACTCGTATTCATCGCACGCCACCAGAGTGAGCCCGCTGGCAAAAGGCAGGCGCCATTCGCTGCGGCCGTCGCCGGGCGCAGTCTCGTGCAGCTTGGCAGCTGCTGGCGGCATTTCATCGCCTTTCCAGAACCGGTCGAAGCGGCGGATGAAGAGCACGGTCTTGCCGCCGATGTCGTGCAAGCGCAGCTCGGGGACGGTGAGGCCACACAGCGCCGCGAGCTTCAGCGTGGCGTGCTCGATGGTGGCGATGTCCAGGCGCTTGTCGTCACTGACGCTCGGAAATTTGGCCAGCCACAGCAAGCCGTCCTCGTCACGGAACGTCGCCTTGGGGCGGGCACCGCCAGCCGCGGCCGTGCCGTTGCCGAGGTAGTTTTTCAGGCCCGCAGGGACGGGCTCGCCAGCATCTACACGCTGCGAAGCATCCAGCACGTAGCCGAGGTCGTGGATGGGGTGCACGCCATGGCTGGGTTCAGCGTGCAGGCTGGCCCGAACGTCCAGCGCACCGATTCGTTCACTGCCCGCTTCCAGCAGGTAAGTGGCTTCGGGCAGGCTGTTCACTGGCGCACGAAGCCTCGCTTCGATGACCCTGCGGCCCCAGCCATCCGGTGCGGCGTCCCGAATACCGCCGAACTGCGTCAGCCGGTTGACGGGGAAGAACACTTGCCCTTTCGCATCGGAATCCGCCGCTAGCGCCAAGCTCACCGGGTCGAGCTCGAAGCGCCCGGCGCGCGCGAGGTACTGGGTTCCGTAGGCGAACTCCGACGCCTCCACCTGCGGGCCGCTCTGCGTGATGCGCAAACGACCCGCCGGCACGAAGCCGGTGTTCACCAAGTGGGCGAACGGGAAGAGCGCCGTCGTTACCATCAGAAGTCCAACTCCTTCAGCTCGCTCTCGCTCAGCTGGCGCACACGCCGGGTTTGCTCACGCGTGTGCAGCACCGCGAGCGCGGGCTCCGTCTCCAGCAGCAGGTCGAGCAGGCTGGCGCCAGGCGAGATGGCATTGAGATAGCGCAGCACTTGGCTGAGCGTGCGGCCAGGATCACCCGCTTCGATGAGCGCCGCCGTCGACCGCGCAATGCCCGCACGCACTGCGGCATCTGCTTGCCGCATGCGGCGCGCCTGGCGAAGGCGAGCGAGCTTGCGCCCGATGTCATGCGACATCGACAAGAGGCTGGTCTCAAGGGTCGGGGCGTCACGGTATTTCATGGTGAGATTGTCCGTAAAAACAACCGCAATCGCTGTAAAGCTTATGATTGCGGACATTGATACTGTACCGCAATCAAGAAGTTGCTGTGTAGTATTGTCCGCAATCACAGACCTTATTCACCTAGCGGCTGCATTTACGGACGTTCACCCTGCACGGCAAACAGCCATTCTCAGCCGTCAGGCGCGCACCCAGGCCGCGCCCAGCGTGACCTTCGCTTCGGCCAGATCGGCCGCAAACGCGTTGCCTTCCAGATAAGCAAACTCACGCAACCGCGCGTCGCCGATCGCGTCGCCCGCATCGGCCACTTCGGCCGGGTGGCAGAACAGCAGGCCACCTTCAGGCGGCACTTCAGCCAGCCACTGGCGCATCAGCCGCCGGTAGTCGGTGGTGACGAAGTCATACGCACCCAACAGCGCGGCGTTGTGGCGCAAGCCACGCCGCACCAGTTCGCGCTTGAGTGCGCGGCCGCCGGTGTGTTCGATCACAAAGCGCTTGAACGCAAAACCCGGCCCGAGCAAACGGGCCGTGTTGCGCACCGCCGGGCGTGGCGCCATTGGGGCAATGCCGTCGAGCACCACCTGGCGCAGTGCAGGCAGGTGGTGCACATGCTGGTGGCCGTCGACCATCTGCGGTGCGCGGCCGGTGGCCTGCACAAACGCGTCGAGCTGCGCTTGCCACTCGACGCGCAAGGCCGCCACCGGCAACTGGTGCAAGTGCGACAAGAGCAGCAGCCGAGGCAACGAAGGCAAGGTCGGCCACTCGCGCGCCAGCTCACGGCTGAGTGGCTGCCCTTCGGTGAGGTTGAAGTGCAGACCCACCGTCACGGTGGCCGGCAGCTCGCGCAACAGCGGCGCCGCCTCGCGCCAGTGCGGCGCGTTGGTGATGCATGAGACGGCTGACAAGCGCTGTGCACGCGCCAGCATCGCAATGCCGCGCGAGATGCCGCTCGACAAACCGAAGTCGTCGGCGCACAGGGTGAGAACGCGCCCCTCGCCCGATGCGTACATCGGTCTGTCCCCCGGGGGGATGCGGGCCGGCCTGGGAACGGCCCGGCGCTCGGCCCGCACGTCAGACATGCGGCGTCTCGTCGGCGACGCTCAGGCCGCGGCCGTGTTCGCTGGCCACCAGGTAGATGGGCCGCTGTTTCACTTCGTCAAAGATGCGGCCCACGTATTCGCCCAAGATGCCGATGGACAGCAGCTGCACGCCGCTGAAAAACATCAAGCTCGTGACCAGCGT
>JACMKW010000702.1 GCA_014379885.1 Rhizobacter sp. | reverse complement strand
CCAACTACGGGCCCGTTCGAACCCCCGAGGCACGGCCCTCGTACACCCCATCGCTGCAAAAGGCACCGGATCACCTGCCCTACCTGAGTGGCTCCTGCGCCGAGCTCAATGACGCGATCCGCACCGCGCCGGCTCGCGGCGTGGGTCGCGCCACGCAATCAGAGTTGCGTGAGGAATACCAGCGCAAGTGCAGCGAAGACGAAGAGGCCGCACGCAAACGCGTGATGGACGACAGGCGCCAGCAGCGAGACGAGCGCAAGGCCGAGATCAACTCTCGCCAGGCTGAGCTGGCGCGTACAGCCACGGCCAAGGAACAGTGCAGTGAACTGTTTCGCATCCTGCGCGAGAAGCGCACTCGCCTGGACAGCATGACCCTCGGCGAGCGCGCCGACCACCAGCGCTTCGAAGCCAGCTACACCGAACGCTGCAAGTAGGCGATCTGAGCCCGGGGCTGAACAGCCATGGCCTTGCCGCCAACCGCTGCTGCCACGATCGAGCCTTCCATGAGCCCCTGGCTGGGCTCGATGACCAGCTTTGAGGCGTTCGCCCTGGTGTTGGCCGTGGTGATGCTGGTGATTGCTGGGCCGCAGTGGCTGGCTTCGTATGCCACCGACCGGCGTGCGCTGCGGCTGTTTCCCATCCGCTACGCATTGGCCGCGCCGAGCTGGTACTTCGCCCATGGCGGCCGCGTCTGGGCGGAAAGTCAGCCCGGCGTGAGGGCGACTTTCTGGTTCACCCTGGGCCGGTAAGTTTTTCAGGGTCGAGCAACTGCGCCAGGCGTTCGCGGCCCAGGTCGGTCTGCTCATCGGCCACATCGAGAATGGGCCGGCCTTCGCGGTAGGCCTGCTTGGCGATCTCGGCGGCGCGGGCATAGCCGATCAAGGGGTTCAGTGCCGTCACCAGGATCGGGTTGCGCGACAGCGCCTCCTTCAGCCGTGACTCATTGACCGTGAAGCTCGCAATCGCCTTGTCGGCCAGCAGACGGCTCACGTTGCCCAGCAGCTCAATGCTGTTGAGCAGGCTGTGAGCCACCAGCGGCAGCATCACATTCAACTCGAAGTTGCCCGACTGGCCGGCGATGGTGATGGTTGCGTCGTTGCCGATCACTTGAGCGGCCACCATCGCCGTGGCCTCCGGGATCACCGGGTTCACCTTGCCCGGCATGATGGATGAGCCGGGTTGCAAGGCTTCGAGTTCGATCTCGCCCAGGCCTGCCAGCGGGCCCGAGTTCATCCAGCGCAAGTCGTTGGCGATCTTCGTCAATGACACCGCCACCGCCTTGAGCTGGCCCGACACCGCAACCGCCGTGTCTTGCGAACCCATCGCCGCAAAAAAATTCTCGGCAGGCCGGAAGTTGACCTCAGTGAGCTGACTCAATTCGTCTGCAAAGGCACGCGCGAACTGCGGGTGCGCATTGACCCCGGTGCCCACGGCCGTGCCACCCTGCGCCAAGCCTTGCAGGGCGGGAAGCAGCGCGCGCAAGTGCCTGGTTGCAGCCTCGACCTGGTGCGCCCAGCCGTCGAGCACCTGGCTCATGCGCACGGGCATGGCGTCCATCAAATGCGTGCGACCCGTCTTCACGTGCTGGTGCACGCTGCTCGCCTTGTGGCGAGTAATGAGCACCAGGTGGTCGAGCGCGGGCAGCAGATGCTGGTGCAGCTGCAGCGCGGCACTCACGTGCAGGGCGCTCGGGATCGCATCGTTGCTGCTCTGGCCGGCGTTCACGTGGTCGTTGGGGCTCACGGGTTCGCCCAGCGCCTTGGCGGCCAATGTGGCAATCACCTCGTTGGCATTCATGTTGCTGCTGGTGCCGGAGCCGGTCTGGAACACGTCCACCGGAAAGTGCGCCATGCACTCGGTACGCTCCATGGCCCGCAGCTGCTGGCAGGCGGCGACGATGGCCTCGCCCACGCCCTGCGGCACTTGCTTGAGCCGCAGATTGGCCAACGCTGCGGACTGTTTGACGAGCAGCAGCGCGCGTATGAAGGCCCATGGCATGCGCTGGCCACTGACCGGAAAGTTGTCAACCGCGCGCTGCGTTTGTGCACCGTAGAGCGCGTCGGCCGGCACGGCCAGGGGGCCCATGCTGTCGCGCTCGATGCGCGTGGGAATCGTGTTGGGTTTGGTATTCACAGCGACCTCCAGAGGGCGGAACTGTGAACGAGTATCAGGCCGCTGGCGGCTCCTGCCCGTGGGATACCGCCGCACCGGATGGGGTCTTGAAGAACCACTTGCGCCGCCCCTCCAGCTGGAAGGGCCGCCACTGACCGGGCTTCTGGGTCAGCCTGTCGGCCAGCGCGTACAGCACGAGCGGGTTCATGCCCATGCCCATGTGGCTGGCGTGCACCGCAATGTTCTCGGCGAGGGGCGAGACTTCGTTGAGGCTGCACTGCCATGACACCACCCCGTCGGTGCGTGAGTAGATCGAGGTGGTGGGCACGGGCGGGGGATGGCGCACCTGGTTGATCAGGGCATCGGCCTCGTCGAGCCGATGGCCACTCACCATCTCGTACAAGCGCCAGGCGTTGTTGGATCGCGGGTGGCCACTGAAGGGCGTGCCCAGCGTGACGACGCAGCGCGTTTGCTTCGGCAGCTCCTTGGCGACCTCGCGCGCGTAGACACCACCGAGGCTCCAGCCCACCAGGCTCACCGGCACGCCATGCTTTTTGTAGAGCGTGTCAGCACGTTCCCGGCAGCGTTCCAGCACCCCGTGGCGCGGGCCCAGGTTGAAGCCCTGCTCCCACTCGTAGGGCTCATACCCGATCGCACGCAGGAAGGTGCGCAAAGGCAAGGTGGTGGCGTCAGGGGCGCTCAGGCCGGGAAATACCAGCACCGGATGGCCATCGCCGCGTGGCAGCCGGCTCAACAAGGGGCTTGCCGCCAAGGTGGCCGCCAGCTCCCAGGGGGCGCGCCCTTCCAGAAGCATCAACAAGACACTGGGGGCCTTGGGCTGGTGGGTATCTCGCGCGGGGAGTCCGGGCATGTTCACGGGCCGAAGTGCCAGGCCAATGGTGAGGAAGCCAGCATGGTACCGAGCACCTATGACGTTTGGTTTGAGCTAAGGCTCTAGATCGCGCAGCGGGTGAGCGTGTACCGGCCAGGGGCTTGCGAAGAATGCGGCCACGTCTTCGGGCTTCACCGCTTCGAGTTGCGCGGGGTTCCAGCGGGGCTGCTGGTCTTTGTCGATCGCAAGGGCACGAATGCCTTCCACCGTTTCGCTCGTGGCACTCGGCCGCAGGTGAAAGCAGTGGCGCACCAGGTCACGCTCCATGCGCAGGTCTTCGGCCAGGCTCATGTGGCGCGCGCGGCGCAGCTGCTCCAGGGTCACGGCCAGCATCAACGGTGAACGTTTGCGCAAGTCGGCGGCGGCCTGTTGCGCGAACGGTGAATCGCTTGCGGCCAGCGAGCTGAGGATGGTCAAGACACTGTCGTGCGCAAAGTGGGTGTCGATCAGCGCACGCTGCGCCGTGAGCATGGCAGCGGGCGCGGGTTGCGCCCTCGCCTTCACGACCGCCAGGGCCTGCGCGGCGGTGTCGATTGGTTGATCGGCCAGGGCTTCCACCAGTGTGGGCAGCAGGGCGCTGTCCAGGTAAATATCGGCCAGGCCCAGCGCGATGGCATCGCCCGCACCGAGCACATGCCCGGTTAGCGCCAGGAATTCACCCACATGGCCCGGGCAGCGCGCGAGAAACCAGCCGCCGCCCACGTCGGGAAACAGGCCGATGATGGTTTCGGGCATGGCGAGCTTGCTGTGCTCGGTCACCACTCGCAGCCTGGCTCCCTGGGCCAGCCCCATGCCACCGCCCATGGTGACGCCATCCATCAGCGCGATGGTGGGCTTGGGGTAGTGGTGAACGAGGTGGTTGAGCGCGTATTCCTCGGTAAAAAAATCTTCCAGCGTGGGGTCGCCGGAGAGCGCGGCCTGATGAAAGAAACGGATGTCACCGCCCGCGCAGAAGGCCGGTGCCTTGCCTTCTCGCCCCGCCCCGCGCAGCAGCACGGCGGCCACGGTCGCATCATCACGCCAGCGCAGCAAGGTGCTGGTGATGTCACGCACCATGGCCAGTGACAAGGCGTTCAATGCCTGTGGCCGGTTGAGCGTGATCACGCCCAGGTTGCCGCGAACTTCCGTCAGAACACTCATCGCTCAGGCCTTTCTTTGCTGCGTCTCGCGCAGTGCTACCAGTTCGTTGGCGATCAGGGCTCCGATCACCAGTGCGCCGCCAGAAAGTGCCGTCGAGCCAGGTTGCTCGCCTGCGAACCACCAGGCCCACAGCACACCAAAAATCACTTCCAGCAAACCCAGCAACGACAGCTCAGGCGCGGGCAGCACGCGGCTCAGCTGAACCACGAGCAGGCAGGGAATGGCGAGTTGCACGATGCCCAGCAGCGCGAGCCAGCTCACGTCATGCGCCGTGGCCTGGAACGGGTACGCAAGCGGCAGCGTCAACAGCGACGAGAACACCGCACCGATCAATACCGCAGGCAGCATGTCTTGGGCATCGGTGGCGTCCTCGGTGGTGTCCTCAGTGGTGTCACCAACACCATGGTTCACGTGCTGCAACACGGTCCAGTTGATGGCGGCGGCAACCGGCACCGCCAAGGCCACAGCCGTGCCGAGCAACGAGCCGCCGCTCGCACCCTGGCCGAACATCCAGGCGATGCCTGCACCGGCCACGCCAATGGCGGCCCAGGTGCGCCAGGCCAGGCGATTCTTGAGAAAGATGCGCGAGAACAGTGCCGTGATCAGCGGCCCCAGCGCCATGGTGATGAGCACATTGGCCACGGTGGTCAGCGTCACAGCCACCATGAAGGCGGTGAACATCACCGTCCAGCACGCGCCGGAAACCCACAACGGCCACGGCGAGCGCAAGAGATTGCGCCACAAGGCGGGCCCGCGCATCCAATAGAGCGCGACGGCCAACGCCAAGGCGTTGAACGCGCTGCGCCAGAAGGTCACCTCGAAGCTGCGCGCCGAATCGAGGTGGCGAACCACCACCCCGGCGATGCTCCACAGCAGCGTGCACAGCACCATGAGCGCAACAGCGCGCCCGTGGGTCAACTTCATGCGCAAGGCCAGGGCCCCCGACGGGCCGCCCCAAGGGTGGCCTGCGCCCCCGCGGGGGGCAGCGACCGCAGGTCGCGTGGGGGCACGATCAAGCCGCTTCGCGCGATGCCTTCTTGCGGTCGTGTTCCTTCAGGTGGCGCTTGCGGATGCGGATGCTCTTGGGCGTGATTTCCACCAGCTCGTCGTCGGCGATGAACTCGACCGCGTATTCGAGCGTGAGGATGATCGGCGGCGTGATCTTGATCGCGTCTTCCTTGCCCGACACGCGGAAGTTGGTGAGCTGCTTGCCGCGCACCGCGTTGACCACGAGGTCGTTGTCGCGGCTGTGGATGCCGATGATCATGCCTTCGTACAAGGGGTCGCCCGCCTTCACGAACATGCGGCCACGGTCATCAAGCTTGCCCAGCGAATAGGTCACGGCTTCGCCGTCGTCCTGGCTGATCAGCACGCCCTGCTTGCGGCCTTCGATCTCGCCCTTGTAGGCTTCGTAGCTGTCGAAGATGTTGCTGATGAGGCCGGTGCCGCGCGTCAGGTTCAAGAACTCGTTCTGGAAGCCGATCAGGCCACGCGCCGGAATCTTGTACTCCAGGCGCACACGGCCCATGCCGTCTGGCTCCATGTTGACCAGCTCGGCGCGGCGCTCACCCAGCGCCTGCATCACGGCGCCCTGGTGCTGGTCTTCCACATCGGCCGTCACCTGCTCGATCGGCTCGTGCTTCTCGCCGTTGACTTCATGGAACACCACGCGCGGCTTGGAAACCGCCAGCTCGAAGCCTTCGCGGCGCATGGTTTCCAGCAAGATGGTCAGGTGCAATTCACCGCGGCCCATCACTTCGAAGATGCCGTCTTCGTCGGTCTCCTTGACCTTGAGCGCCACGTTGCTTTGCAGCTCGCGCT
>JACMKW010000701.1 GCA_014379885.1 Rhizobacter sp. | reverse complement strand
GGCAACAGGATCGGGTACGGCTTGGGGTTGGGCTTCCAGATGATCATCGCCAGCGTTTGCAGCAGCAGTGACATGCCCATGGCGGTGATCAGCGGTGCCAGGCGCGGCGCCGTGCGCAGCGGGCGATACGCGATCTTCTCGATGCTGAAGTTGAGGATCGAGCACACCACGATGGCAGCGATGAGCGATATCAGCATCAGCAGCCAGCCCGGCCAGCCGGTGCTGGCGAGCACGCTCACCACCGTCCAGCTGGTGAGTGCCCCCACCATCAACACTTCGCCGTGCGCGAAGTTGATGAGGTTGATGATGCCGTAGACCATCGTGTAGCCCAGTGCCACCAGCGCATACACGCTGCCGAGCACCAGACCATTGATGATCTGTTGGATGAAAGTGTCCATCGAGGAGTCTCCTGCGAAATCGAAAGCGGCTTGTCTTTTGAACGCCGCCCATGCTGCTCTAGCAAAAAGCCCGCCGTGGTGTTGCCGTTGGGGGACTCTGTCTAAGGTCGTGGCTCTGGCTGCGGGATTCTAGGGGCCGCTTTTGGCTGATCAGCCTGCGCGTTTCCCCGTACGGAGTCAGCGCTTTTTCTTGGCAGGCTTGGCTTGGGCTTCGGCGTTCAGCCGGCGCAGCTCTTCCAGCCGCTCGCCAATCTTCAACTCCATCCCACGCGGCACCGGTTCATAGAAACGCGGCGGCGGGATGTCGTCGGGCCAATAACTCTCGCCGGCAGCAAAGCCCCCCACTTCGTCGTGCGCATAGCGGTAGTCGCGCCCGTAGTCGAGGTCTTTCATGAGCTTTGTCGGTGCGTTGCGCAAATGCAGGGGCACCGCGCGGGTACCGTCCTGGGCCACGAAGCTGCGTGCGGCCTTGTAGGCGGTGTACAGCGCGTTCGATTTCGGTGCCATGGCCAAAAAGACCACGGCCTGCGCCAAGGCCAACTCACCTTCGGGGGAACCGAGGCGCTCATAAGTCTCGGCCGCATCGAGCGCCATGCGCAAAGCGCGGGGGTCTGCCAGGCCGATGTCTTCACTGGCCATGCGCACCATGCGGCGCGCGGCGTAACGCGGGTCGACCCCCCCATCGAGCATGCGAACGAACCAGTACAGCGAAGCATCGGGGTCGCTGCCCCGAACCGCCTTGTGCAGGGCAGAGATGGTGTCGTAGAACTGCTCACCGCCTTTGTCATAGCGGCGCAGTTGTTCGCCGAGAGAACGCTCCAACTGGGCTTCGTCGATGTTGGCGGCTGGGCCCGCCATGCGCACCAGATTTTCATACGCATTGAGCAGACGGCGGGCGTCGCCATCGGCATAACCCACCAGACGGTCGCGCGCCGCGTCGGTGAGCGACGGTGCAGCCAGTAATTCTTGCGCGCGGGTGATCAACACCGCCATGTCGGCGTCGCCCAATGACTTGAGCACATGCACAGTGGCGCGCGACAGCAAGGCCGAGTTCACCTCGAACGACGGGTTTTCGGTGGTGGCGCCGATGAAGGTGAACAGGCCCGATTCGACGTGCGGTAAAAACGCGTCTTGTTGTGCCTTGTTGAAGCGGTGCACTTCGTCGACAAACACCACCGTGCGTCGGCCAGTGGTTTGTGCGACCTGAGCGCGCTCGACGGCTTCACGGATGTCTTTCACTCCGCCCAGCACGGCCGAGATCTGGATGAACTGGGCCTCGAAGCCATCGGCCATCAAACGCGCCAGCGTGGTCTTGCCCACACCGGGCGGGCCCCACAGGATCATCGAATGCAAACGGCCTGAATCGAAGGCCACGCGCAGTGGCTTGCCAACACCCAGCAGGTGCTGTTGGCCGATCACTTCGGCGGGCGTCTGGGGGCGCAGGCGCTCAGCCAGTGGCGCTTGTGCATCGTCACCCAAGGGCAGCTGTCGAGACTCCATGCGGCGATTGTCGCAGCCGCTGCGAGGTTCCCTCGCTACTGCTCGATCACATCCGCGCCCTTTGGCACGGTGAACACAAAGGCATCGGCTTTCATCGGTTCGTTGCCGATGAAATGCGTGAACTGCAACAGCGAGCGTTGGCCAAAGGCATCGACAACTTCTATCGACGCCAAAGTCTTGCCACGAAAGCCGATGCGCACCGACTTGAAACTTCCGTCCTTGGCCTTGGGCGTGGCCTCGGCCCATTCAAGCCCGTCTTTCGCGGGCAGTGGCGCGAGGTCGAACTCCTTGTCCAGCGAGCCGCCAGCCAGCAAAGCCGCAGGCGTGGAGCCCAGGGCTTGGGTGAACTTGCGTGAGCTCGCCTGATTCAGGTCGGCGTCATAGATCCAGACTTTCTGGCCATCGGCCACGATGACTTGCTCGAAAGGCTTCTGGTAAGTGAAGCGAAAGCGGTTGGGGCGTGAGAACTCGAATCGCCCGCTGGAGTTCTTTTTCTTCACGCCATCAGGCGAGGTGACGGTTTGTGTGAAGTCGGCGCGACCGGTCTTCACGTCACGCACAAACTCTTTCAGCGTGTCGACGGCATCGGCATTTGCCGCAGCCGCAGCAAACATCAGCAACGCAGCAGCAATGTTCTTTTTCATTCGGTGCGGGCCGGGACAATGATGTCGCGGTTTCCATTGGTGGACATGGAGCTTACGAGCCCGGATTTCTCCATTTGTTCCAGCAATCTGGCTGCACGGTTGTAGCCAATGCGCAAATGGCGTTGAACCAGCGAGATGGACGCGCGACGGTGTTGCAACACGATGCCCACTGCCTGGTCGTACATCGGGTCGGATTCACCGTTGCCGCCGCCGGGCATGTCGGCGGTGGACACATCACCGTCGCCATCGAGCACACCGCCTTCAAGAATGCCTTCGATGTAATTGGGCGCTCCCTGCTGCTTGAGATACTTCACGACACGGTGCACTTCGTCGTCGCTGACGAAAGCACCATGCACACGGATCGGCAAGCCGGTTCCCGAAGGCATGTACAGCATGTCGCCCATGCCGAGCAAGGCCTCGGCACCCATC
>JACMKW010000700.1 GCA_014379885.1 Rhizobacter sp. | reverse complement strand
GAAGGGCGGGAATGACGCGGTAGCCATCACTGGTACGCCCGAATGTCCTTGAACACCGCATACAGCGGCGTCTTGCGTGCATCAAACACCTTGCCACCGGTGGTCTGCACCAAGGACTTCAGATCAGTCTCCTTCGCCTCGCCAAACAACACCATAAACACCGGAATCCCCCGAACGTCTTCAGGCAAGGCCGCATAGGCCTGCTGAAACTGCTGCAGGCTGCGGCCCTTGGTGTTTTCACCATCGGTGAAAGCCACCACCGAATACTGGTAGTTCGGGTTCTTGGCCTTTTGCTCCAGCATGTGGCGCAAGGCGGCGAGCACGCTGTCGTAGAGCGCGGTGCCACCGGTCATGCGCAGATTGTCAGCATAGGTGCGCACGTCGGCCAGCAGCGCCTGTTTGACGGCCGAGTCTTCCTGCACTTGCACACCGCGCGCCTGGGGGCGGCCGGCGGGCAGCTCGAAGTAGGTCATCTTCCAGGGCTGGTCGCTGAACGGCAGCATCCACACCCGCTCGCGGTTGGTGAGCTTGGCCAGGCGGCCGGTGAGCGAGCTGTCGGCGCCGGCCACGTAGTGCAAGGCTTGCACGAGCTGCGCGCGACGGCCATTGCCTTCCATGCTGCCGCTGGTGTCGAGCACGAAGGTGCTGGCAATCGGTCGGCGGAATTCATTCAGGTAGGCGTCGATCAAGCCATCGGCCAACTGGCGGTCGGGCGAGAACGGCAGCTCGACGCGCATGCCCTCTTTCGGGAACAGGTCACCCACGCTCGCCGCCACTTCGCTGTTGATCGGGCGGCGCAGGGTCTGGCGCGCGAGCCACTTCTGCGCGTCGGGGCTCTTGAGGTAGGCCACGACCTTTTGATAGTCATCACGGCGTTCTTCTTTCAGCAGCATGAACGGGTAGTCGGCGGTCGCCACACCTTCGTGCGGGTACACCAGCACCAGCTTCTCGCGCAGCTTGCCGCCGTTGTTCAGCGAGAGCAACCAGCTCTCGTAGTTGATGAAGCTGTTGACCTGGCCGGGCTGCGTGCCTTGCAGCTCGATGAACTTTTCCGCCAGGTAGGTGGAGTTGTCGCCAATGAGTTTGTAGCCCTTGAGGAAACCGGCAATCGCACCCCGGTCCACGTCGGCCGCCGTCAAGGCCTCTGACTTGTTGTTGGCCGAGGCCACAACGCCCATCAGCGCCATGAAGCCCTGGTTCGAGGTGGCGGGGTTGGAGAGCGCGTAGTTGAGCTTGCCTTCTGAGGCGGCTTTGGTGATCTCCTTCCAGCTCACCTTGGCGGCCACTGCGGGGTCGTCCCAGCCCAGGCGTTTGGCGGTTGTCTGGCTCACCCCCACGGTGATGGGCGACAGCATGATCTTGTCTTGCAGCTTCACGCGGCTCTGGCCGGCAGGGTCGCTCAGCAGGTACTTGGCGTTGGCGAACCAGGCAGCGTGCGCCGGCGTGTTGCCGCTCAGCACGGCTTCGGTGCTTTCCATGGTGCCGCCAAAGGTGAAACGCAGCTTCACACCGGTGGCTTTTTCGACCATGGCTTCGAGCGGCTGGGCGTCTTTCAGGTCACTGGTGGCCAGCACCGAGAACACCGGCTTGTCGGCGGCGGGCGGTGGCGCGTCGGCTTCCTTCTTGCTGCACGCCGCCACCAGCAGCACGGCCAATGACACGGCTGCGGCCCATTCATGCACGCTGAGCTTCATTGCGCCATCTCCTTGGTCACCACTTCGATCATCTCGGCCATGAGCTCAAACGAAGGCGGGTCGATCACCTGGGTGATGCGCTCTTCCACCGCCAG
>JACMKW010000699.1 GCA_014379885.1 Rhizobacter sp. | reverse complement strand
CCCAACCCACGGCCGCCACCGGCCCGGTGCAAGCCCCCGGCCGCTTTGCCGACAACCCCATCGTCTACTTCGTCATTCCCGACCGCTTCGAAAACGGCAACCCCGCCAACGACGGCAGTTATGGCCGCAAGCGCGAGGCGGCACCGAAAGACGACGTGGGCACTTTCCACGGCGGTGACCTCAAAGGCATCACCAACAAACTGCGCGAAGGCTGGTTCAAGCAGCTCGGCGTGAACGCGATCTGGATCACCGCACCCTACGAGCAGATCCACGGCTGGGTGGTGGGTGGCAACAAGGAGTTCAAGCACTACGCCTACCACGGCTACTACGCGCTCGACTTCACCGTGCTCGACAAAAGCATGGGCACACCCGACGAGCTGCGCGAGATGGTCGACACCGCGCATGCACAAGGCATTCGCATCCTGTTCGACGTGGTGATGAACCACCCGGGCTACCTCGACATCCAGACCGCACAAGACCTCAAGCTGAAGGTGCTGTGGCCCAACGCGCAGAACGCGAAGCTCGCCGACTACCACGGCTACATCGACTACAACAACTTCAACTTCGGCCAGTGGTGGGGCCGCGACTGGGTGCGCGCCGGGTTGCCGGGCTACACCGACGGTGGCCGTGACGACCTGAAGATGCAGCTCGCCTTCCTGCCCGACTTCCGCACCGAGAGCACCGAGGCGGTGAAGCTGCCGCCCTTCCTGCGCCCCGGCGCCGGCAAGGCCGACACCCGCGCGGTCGAGTTGCCCAACACCACCGTGCGCGGCTACCTCGTGAAGTGGCTGACTGACTGGGTGCGCGAATACGGCATTGACGGTTTTCGCGCTGACACCGTCAAGCACGTGGAGCCGGCCGCGTGGGCCGAGTTGAAGACCGCGGCGAGCGCGGCACTCACCGACTGGAAGTTGCGCAACCCGACCAAGAAGATCGACGACGAACCCTTCTGGATGGTGGGCGAATACTGGGGCCAGGGGCCGGAGCGTTCGGCCCTGCACCAATCAGGCTTCGATGCGCTGCTGAACTTTGAATTCCAGAAAGAAGGCCAGCAGTTCGCCAAGCCGGAGGCCTTGTTCAGCCGCTACAGCAAGTTGCTGTCGGGCCAACCCGGTTATTCAACGCTCAGTTATCTGTCGTCGCACGACACCGAGCTCTTCAACCGCAACAAGCTCGAAGAAGGCGGCGCCGCTCTGATGCTGGCCCCTGGCGGCGTGCAGATCTACTACGGCGACGAAACACGCCGCCCGGCGGGCCATTCCCCCAACTCCGACCCGCAGCAAGCCACCCGCTCCGACATGAACTGGGTAACCATTGACCAGCCCCTGCTCGCTCACTGGCGCAAGCTCGGCAGCTTCCGCTCACGCCACGTGGCGCTGGCGCGGGGCGTGCACCAGCAGATCGGCGACACGCCCTATGTCTTCAGCCGCATCGACACCACCACGGGCGACCGCGTCGTGGTCGCCATGAACACCAGCGGCGAACAAGACATTGCCGTCACCGGCGCGTTTGCCGACGGCGAGCGCTTGCGAGACGCGTATTCAGGCCAAGCCGTCGAGGTGCGCAACGGCCGTGTCCGGCTCAGCGCCCAGCGCTGGGTGCTGCTGGAGCGGGCGTCAGCGCCCTGAGTTGTGAAACCCGTTTAGTACATTAGCTGCAGGCTTCGCCCCTGCAGTCATGAAACCCGATTCATCCACCAACGACCCCTTCGCCGTCCAACAGATGCCAATTGCCGCAGACGCTGTCGCCGTGGAGCCGCGCCTGTTGGCCGACATCGGTGCCACCTACGCCCGCTTCTGCATCGAGCGCGAGCGCGGTGTCTTCGAGCGCATTGCGGTGCTGCCTTGCGCCGACTACGGTGACTTCGTCTCGGTGGTGCGCGCCTACCTGAAGAGCGTGCCCGACGTGCTGCCCAAGCACGCCGCCATGGCCATCGCCTACCCCATCGATGGCGATGCAGTGCGCATGACCAACCGCGACTGGGCCTTCTCCATTCAAGAGGTGCAGCAGCAGCTGGGCCTGAGCACCTTGCTGGTGGTGAACAACTTCACCGCACTGGCCATGTCGCTACCCAACGTGGGGCCCGAAGGCCGGGTGCAAGTCGGCCGCGGCGCCCCCACCTCCGACGGGGTGATCGGCCTGCTCGGCCCCGGCACGGGTTTGGGGGTCTCGGCACTCATCCCGGCCAACGACCGCTGGGTGACGCTGGCCACCGAAGGCGGCCACACCAGCTTTGCACCCATCGACGAACGCGAGTTGCGTGTGCTTCGTCACGTGTGGAAGACCATGTCGCACGTGTCGGCCGAGCGCCTGGTGTCAGGCCCCGGCATCCAGCTCATCTATGAAGCGCTGCGTGAAGGTGTGGCCGGCGCCGCCGCCGACCTCAGCACCGCCGAGATCGTGCAGCGGGCCCAGCAGAACAGCGATGCCGTCTGCGTCGACACCATCGATTGTTTCTGCGCCATGTTGGGCACCGTGGCTTCCAACCTCGCGCTCACGCTGGGCGCCACTGGCGGCATCTTCGTGGGTGGCGGCATCGTGCCGCGGCTGGGCGACCTGTTCCTGCGCTCGTCGTTCCGCCAGCGCTTCGAAGACAAGGGGCGGTTCTCTGCCTATGTCGCTCGCATACCGACCTACGTGCTGACGGCCGACAACCTGGCCTTTCAAGGTGTCTCGTCGCTGCTGGCCGACCACATGCCCGACCGCGACGGCGGCAACCCGCTGCTCGACCGCGTGCGCAATGCGCGCGACGCCTTGTCGCCGGCCGAGCGGCGCGTGGCCAATGTGGTGCTGGAGAACCCGCGCACCGCGCTCAACGACCCCATCGGCGCCATCGCCAAGCTGGCCGACGTGAGCCAGCCGACTGTCATCCGCTTTTGCCGTTCGCTCGGTTTCGAAGGCCTGGCCGACTTCAAGCTCAAGCTCGGCTCGGGCCTCACCGGCACCATCCCGCTGCAGCGCACCCAAGTGCGCCGGCAAGACGCCACACCCGACCTCTGCGCCAAGGTGCTTGACAACACCATCTCGTCGATCATGCATTTCCGCGAGTCGCTCAACGTAGACTCGGTCGACCGCGCCATCGGCCTGTTTCGCGAGGCGCAACGTGTGGAGCTCTACGCGACCGGCAACTCGTCGGTGGTGGCGCTCGACGCGCAGTACAAACTCTTCCGCTT
>JACMKW010000698.1 GCA_014379885.1 Rhizobacter sp. | reverse complement strand
CGCGTTGCCCGTGCAGGCCGCACAGGTGCGTGCCGGCTTGCACCGCCATGCCGATATCGCCCCTTTTGTGGCCATGCGTGCCATGGCACAGGCCGAGCTGGGGGAGGCCGATGCCGAACGGCGCGGCGACTGGGCCTGGGAGCTCGTGTACAGCCGCCGCGGGGCGCAGTACGGTGACATGGTGTCGGTGCAATTCAGCTTCGACCTGCCGTGGCAGCGTGGGCTGCGCCAGCAGCCGCAGATCGTGGCCAAACAAAGGGATGTGCAACGCATCGAGGCTGAGCGCGAAGAGACCTTGCGCCGCCATGCCGAAGAAGCCGAGGCCCAGCTGGCCGAACTGCAGGCGCTCGACGCACAACGCGAGCGCCTGCACACCCACGGCCAACCCTTGTCCGACGAACGGGTGGCACTGACGCTCGCGAGCTACCAGGCCGGGCGCAGCGACCTGGCCGCCGTGCTCGCCGCACGGCGCGACGCCATCGAAACCCGCTTGCGCCTGATCGAGCTCGACGCACAACGCGCCGCGCTGCGCATTCGGCTCAGCACCTTGATCGCGGAGTAACGCCATGAGCACCCACACAAAACGAATCACCATCGCGCTCGCCCTGTTGGCTCTGGGTGGCGCAATCGGCTGGGGCCTGGCGCAATGGCGCGGCCCGGCGCAGCCCCAACCGGCCACTGCGGCACCCGCCGCTCGCCCGGTGCTGTATTGGTACGACCCGATGGTGCCCACGCAAAAGTTCGACAAGCCGGGCAAGTCACCCTTCATGGACATGCAGTTGGTGCCGCGCTACGCCGACGAAGCCGATGCGGGCAGCAGCAGCACCCCGGCCTCCATCACGGTCTCGGCACAGGCACGGCAATCACTCGGCATCCGGCTGGCGAGCGTCGAAAAGCGCACGCTGGCCAGCAGCATTGAAGCCGTTGGCAGCGTGCAACTCAACGAGCGCGACGTGAGCATCGTGCAAGCGCGCACCGCCGGTTTTGTCGAGCGTGTGTATGCGCGCGCGCCGGGCGATGTGGTCGCCGCTGGCGCGCCGCTGGTCGACGTGCTCAACCCCGAATGGCTCGCCGCGCAGCAGGAGTACCTGGCCGTCAAGGCCACCGCAGACAGCGCGCTGGCCCAGGCGGCACGCCAACGCCTGCTGCTGTTGGGCATGCCCAACTCGCTGATCGAACGGGCCGAACAATCGGGCCAGCCGGTGCGGCTGCAAACCATCACCGCACCCATTGGCGGCGTGATCACCGAGCTGATGGTGCGCGGCGGCATGAGCGTGTCGCCCGGCATGACGCTGGCCCGCATCAACGGCATCGGCACGGTGTGGCTGGAAGCCGCACTTCCCGAAGCGCAGGCCGCTGCCATTCAACCGGGGCAGGCGGTGCAGGCGCGTTTTGCGGCGCTGCCCAACGAAGTGATCCAGGGCAAGGTGGCCGCGGTGCTGCCCGAGGGAAACCGCGACACCCGCACCCTGCGCCTGCGCATCGAACTGCCCAACCGCGCGCAGCGGCTGAAGGCGGGCATGTTTGCGCAGGTCACGCTGAACGGCGCTCCGCGCGAGGCCTTGGTGGTGCCGGCCGAAGCCGTGATCCGCACCGGCAAACGCACACTGGTGTACCTGTCAGAGCAGGCCGGGCGCTACCGGCCGGTTGAGGTGACGGTGGGTGAGCAGTTCGACGAGTTCATCACCATTCGCAGCGGCCTCACCGCCGGCCAGCAGGTTGTGGCCTCGGGCCAGTTCTTGATCGACTCCGAAGCCAGCCTGCAAGGTGTGCTGGCCCGCAGCACCGCGCCTGCGGCCAGCGCCGCCACACCTGCATCTCCTGCCGCTGCCACAGCTCCCACCGCTCCCACCGCGGTGGAATACCAAACGCAGGGCGTTGTCGACGAAATCACTGCCACCAGCATCACGCTGACCCACCAGCCCGTGCCCGAGCTCAAGTGGCCGGCCATGACCATGCCCTTCAAGCTGGCCGACAAGACGCTCGCACAGGGCCTGAAAAAAGGCCAGGCGGTGCAGTTCAGCTTTGCCCCACAGGGCGATGACTACGTGATGACGCGCGTGGCCCCATTGGCCGGAGCGCCGCGGTGATCGCCCGCCTGATCCGCTGGTCGGTCGTCAACCGCTTTCTGGTGCTGCTGGCCACGCTCATGCTCAGCGCCTGGGGCGTCTGGGGCTTGGCGAAAACGCCCATCGACGCGCTGCCCGATTTGTCTGACGTGCAGGTCATCATTCGCACCAGCTACCCCGGCCAGGCACCGCAGATCGTCGAGAACCAGGTCACGTACCCGTTGGCCACCACCATGCTGTCGGTGCCCGGCGCGAAGACAGTGCGTGGCTTTTCGTTCTTCGGCGACAGTTTTGTCTACGTGCTGTTCGAAGACGGCACCGATTTGTACTGGGCACGCTCGCGTGTGCTGGAGTACCTGAACCAGGTGCAGGGCCGATTGCCAGCCAGCGCCAAGACCTCGCTGGGGCCCGACGCGACAGGCGTGGGCTGGATCTTCCAGTACGCCTTGGTATGTCGGCCCCCTGACGCTTCGCGCCAGCCCCCCGAGGGGGCGAGCCCCGGCCTTGGGGCGGCCCGG
>JACMKW010000697.1 GCA_014379885.1 Rhizobacter sp. | reverse complement strand
CGGCCAGTCGAAAGTAAAAAATGGTGATTTCCCTGGGCTGGACGGCACCAAGGCATCTGGAAAGCTCTATGCGGGCTACGACTTCACCCCCAATTTCGCGATGGAACTTGGTTATATCGACCTGGGTGACTTCGGCTACACCGGCGGCTCGGTGAGAGCCAAGGGCCTCTTCCTTGACGCGGTGGGCACGTTCCCCATCACTCCGCAATGGGCAGCTCTGGCGCGGGTGGGTGCTTTCCAGGGCAAGCTGGACACCGGCAGTGTCAGCGACAAGGGCAACTCGTGGAAGGCAGGCGTGGGTGTTCAGTACAACCTGACTCAGAACGCCGCCATCCGCACGGAATACGAGCGCTATCGCTTCAATGTGCTCGGCAGCCCCACCGCCGATGTGCTGACCGTCGGCCTCAACTACCGCTTCTGACGTGAATCAGATCCCCGTGGGTCCGGCTCGGGCTCATGGGGTTTTTCTTCTGCACCGTCCAGCGGTGCAGGCATGGTGGGTGCATGAATGCGGATGCGCGCACCACCTACGCTGACAACCTGGCCAGCGCGTACCTTGCAAGCTTTGCGCAGCTCCAACTGACCGTCGATCTCGACCTGGCCGTCGGCCACCATGGCCTTGCCTGCGCCGCCACTGCTTGCCAGTCCGGTCACCTTCAGCAAGGCATCCAGCGTGATGTAGTCACCACGCAACTCGAACTCAATCATTCTCATGGGCCCCTCGCCTGTGTTGGTTTTCAGCGAGTTTGCGTCAAAGCGAATTCGCGCGCCAGCAGTGCGTACGAAGTGCGCCGCACTGCTGGGTCATGCGCCCAGCAGTTGATCACCAACTCGTCGAGCGCCAGTTCACTGGCCAATGCACGCAGCTTGTCTGCCACTTGCACCGCGCTGCCCACGAAGGCACGTTGACGCATCGGCTCCACCGTTTGCATTTCTTCCGGCGTGAAGCCGCGCGCCGCAATGCTGTCGGGCGACTGCAATGGGCCCAGCACACCACGGCCGCGGTCGACCCGCCAGCGCTCGCGGCTCAAGGCATGGTGCAAGGCTTCTTCGTCAGTCTCAGCCGCCAGTGCCCATACGCAAATGGTCGCGTGCGGCGTTGGGTGGCGTTCGCTCGGCTGATAAAGCCGGCGGTACAGATCCAGCGCTTGCTCCACACCTTGCCCGTCAACAAAAAAGTACGCGTAGGCATAAGGCAGGCCGAAATGTGCAGCCAGTTGTGCGCCGTAGTCGGAGCTGCCCAAAATCCACACTTCGGGTGCCACCGGCCCGCGCGGGTGGGCGACGATGCCGCGGTGCTGTACACCAGCCGTCCAGGCCTGCAGGTCACGCACCTGCTCAGGAAAATGCTCGGCGGAGCCGTAGGCGTGTGGGTTGAGGGCTTGTGCGGTGCGCATGTCACCACCCGGTGCGCGGCCCACGCCGAGGTCGATGCGGCCTGGCGCCAAAGCTTCGAGCACACGAAACTGTTCAGCCACTTTCAACGCCGAGTAGTGCGGCAGCATCACGCCCGCACTGCCGATGCGAATGCGCTGTGTGCGAGCTGCAATGGCCGCCATCAAGATCTCGGGAGCGCTGCCCACGATGGTAGGCAGGCTGTGGTGTTCGCTCAGCCAGAAGCGGTGATAGCCGAGTGCTTCGGCATGCTCGGCCAGCGCCAGCGTGTCGCGAATGGCCGCGTCTTCACTGCTGCCGCTCAAGGACACGGATTGATCGAGAACCGAAAGTTTCATAGGGATCTGGGCGCAGTTGCTGTTGTATATTCAGCCTACAGGTATACGCAAGACAGTGGTTGTTAGTGATCTTTTCGAATACCGGCTTGGTTCCAAGCCGGTTCCGTCAGAACCCCCCAATAACGATTCTTGAGTGTCTCTGCATGCGCAGCATGTGCTGCGCATTACTTTGTAAGAAAGATAGGAATCGTCCATGACGACTCAAACCGGTACCGTGAAGTGGTTCAACGAGAGCAAGGGCTACGGCTTCATCGCTCAAGACGCAGGCGGCGCTGACCTGTTCGCGCACTTCCGCGACATCACAGGCGATGGCTTCAAGACCCTGCTGGAAAACCAGAAGGTCGAATTTGAAGTGAAGGAAGGCCAGAAGGGTCTGCAAGCAGCGAACATTCGCGTGCTGGCGTAAGACTTGGCGCTCTGCGCCTGGCTCAAGAAACGCGGCTCCGGCCGCGTTTTTTATGCCCGCAGCTGAGGCTGCATGACAACTGAGCGACAGGTGAGCGCAAAGTCGAGGGCTAGGATTTGCCAACTTCCTATGGAGACACCCATGCCCACACTCACAGCCACCACCAACCACCAGATGCGTCTCGCCACCCGCCCGGTCGGTCTGCCCACCCGCGCCAACTGGAGCTTCACCACCGAGCCGGTACAGGAGCCTGCAGCCGGCGGCGTGCTGGTGAAGACACTCAGCCTCTCGCTCGACCCCGCCATGCGCGGCTGGATGAACGAAGGCAAGAGCTACATCCCGCCGGTGGGCATTGGTGAAGTGATGCGTGCCGGCGGCGTGGGCGTGGTGGTGGCCTCAAAGAACCCGGCGTTTGCCGTGGGCGACCACGTGAGCGCCACCCTCGGTGCACAGGAATACTGCCTCATCGCAGAAACCGAGATCAACAGCCGCGGCTTGGCCAAGATCGACACCGGCGTTGGGTCGCTCACGCAGTGGCTCAACGTGCTGGGCATGCCCGGCATGACGGCCTACTTCGGACTGATGGACGTGGGCCTGCCCAAGGCCGGGCAAACGTTGGTGGTCTCGGGCGCCGCCGGCGCGGTGGGCCAGACCGTGGGCCAGCTCGGCAAGATCCTTGGGCTGCGTGTGGTGGGCATCGCCGGGGGCCCCACCAAGTGCGACTGGGTGGTGCGCGAGCTGGGCTTCGACGCCTGCGTCGACTACAAGACGGGGAACATCAAAGACAGCCTGCGCGAGTTGTGCCCCAAGGGCGTAGACATCTACTTCGACAACGTCGGCGGCGAGATTCTCGACACCGTGCTAACCCGCATCACCCGCGGCGCGCGCATCGTCATCTGCGGCGCGATCAGCCAGTACAACAACACCACGGCAATCAAGGGCCCGGCGAACTACATGTCGCTGCTGGTCAACCGGGCACGCATGGAGGGTATGGTGGTGTTCGACTACACCGACCGCTTCCCCCAGGCCATTGCCGAGATGGCCGGCCACCTGAAGGCCGGCAAGATGAAGAGCAAGGAAGACGTGGTGACCGGCGGCATCGACGCCTTCCCGGAAACCCTGCTCAAGCTCTTCAACGGCGAGAACTTCGGCAAACTGGTGCTGCAAGTCGCCATCGAGTAGACGCAACTCAACATGGGGTGGGCGATTCTTACCCGCAGCACGAGCGTCGCCGCTAGACTGGCCGTCCATGGCCCCCACCCAGGCTTCGCCACCCACGCTCGCGGCCCCGCCTGCGTGGGCCGCGCTGCTCGACGCAACCAGCGATCTGCTGACTTTGCTCGACGCGCAGGGCTGCATCGTGTGGGCGAACGCCGCTTTCCTGCGAGCCTGTGGCCGCCCTCTGGCCGACGCCACCGGGCATACCCCGGCACAACTTCTGGGCTGCGATGACTGGCCAGCGAACAACGCGCAGCTGAGTGAGCGCCTCGTCGATCTGCAGTGGCGAGACGCTTCTGGTGGCGCACGTACAGCGCTCGCGTTCGCAAGAACGCTCACGGAACCTGAGCACACAGGCGCCGCACGCACGCTCTTGAGCCTGCAAGACACCACCCAAGCCACACAACTGCGCGCTGAAGCCAGCCACAAGGCCGAGCTGCTCGACATGACCCTGGAGTTCGGCCGCCTTGCCGTGTGGGAACGCAGCATTCCCGACGGGGTTGGCCGCTGGGACCGCCACATGTTTCGCTTCTTCGACATGCCTCCCGACGCTGGCACGCCCTCCTTCGAAGCAGCATCGGTGCGTGCCCACCCTGACGATGGCGCCATGGAGGCCTACCGCAACTCCACCCGCGCGGCTGGAATCTACGAACACCACTACCGGATCATCTCGCCCAACGGCGGTGTGCGACGCGTGCACTCCAACTGGGAGGTGAAGACATCACCGGCGGGCGTTCCCGAGCGTGCCGTTGGCCTGCTGGTGGACGACACCGAGGTCTACCAGCTCGCCGATTCGTTCAACAAGGCCAACGCGCAGCTGAAGATTGCGGTCGAACTGGGCAACATCGCGATCTGGCGCCACGACCTGGCGCTCAACCGCATCTTCTACAACGACCACGCGTTCCAGATCCTGGGCATACCACCGGTGCCCGAAGGTTTGACGCTCGATCAGGTGCGCGACCTCATTCACCCTGACGACATTCCCCAGGTGCTGGCCACCGCCGAGCAGGCGCTGCACACCACCGAGCCGGTGGACATGGAAGCACGCTACCGCCACGCCAGTGGCACCTGGATCTACGTGCTCACCCGCCGCGTGGTGCACCGCGACGACAACGGCACGCCCATCGAATTCATCGGCGTGGCGCTCGACGTGTCGGTGCAGGTGGAAAAGCTGCGCCAGGCGAGCGAGCTGGCCAAGCGCCTGGAAATCGCCGTCAGCGCCGCCGGTGTGGGCATCTGGAGCCGCGACCCGAAGGACGATCGCGCGACCTGGAATGAACAGATGTTCAGGATCACCGGGCGCCCTCTGCACCTTGGCGGCCCGACCCGCGACGAATGGGTCAACCAGATCGTGCACCCCGATGACCGCGAGGCCATCCGCACGGCACGCGCCGAGGTGTCGGCCGACACCATGTCGGTCGAGCACGAGTGCCGCATCGTGCGCCCCGACGGCGAGGTGCGCTGGCTGGTCAACCGTGCACGCCGCGAGCAGCGCGATGGGGTGTTAATGGTCTTCGGCGTGACGCTCGACGTGACCGAGCGTGTGCGTGCCGAAGCGGCGCTGCGCAGCGTCAACGAGCGCGTGGCGCTGGCCGCGCGCAGCGTGGGCATGGGCACCTGGGAGTGGGACGTCGCCACCGGCGAAGCGGTGTGGGACGAAGCCATGTTCCGCCTGCGTGGCATGGAGCCACAGGCACAGGCCCTGAACGCTTCACAGCGCTTGGCCATGACCCACGCCGATGACGTAGACGCCGTCAAGCGTGAGCTGAGCGAAGCCGCCCACAACACCAGCCCTACTTCGTACGAATTCCGCGTGGTGTGGCCCGACGGCACGCAGCGCTGGCTGGCCTCGCGCTCCACACCTGCACCCGACGCGCAAGGCCGCAACAGCCGCCGCATCGGCGTCAACTGGGACGTGACCGAAGCCAAGAACGCCGAAGTCAACCGCCGCGAACGCGAAGTCGCCTTGAGCGAAAGCCAGGCCAAATCAGAGTTTCTCTCGCGCATGAGCCATGAGCTGCGCACGCCACTCAACGCGGTGCTGGGTTTTTCCCAACTGCTGCTGATCGGCAAAGACATGCTGCCGCCCCCGCAACGCAGCAAGGTCGCGCACATCCAGGCGGCGGGCGAGCACCTGCTGGCCTTGATCGACGACGTGCTCGACCTCTCCAGTCTGGAAAGCGACCAGATCAAGCTCGACCTGCAACCCGTGCCGCTGAACGAAGTGGTGCGAGAAGCCTTGCCCATGGTGGAGGCGCTTGCGCGCGCGAACGGCGTGACAGTGCACACCGCGCGGGTCGACGGCGTGCTGCTCGCAGACCGCACCCGGCTGCGCCAAATGCTGATCAACCTGCTGAGCAACGCCATCAAGTACAACCGACCGAACGGGCGAGTGACGGTGTCGAGCGTGGTGGGCGAGACCGAGGTCACGTTGCACGTGCAAGACACCGGGCGCGGCATGAACGAAGACCAGCTCTCCCACCTGTTCGAGCCCTTCAACCGCCTGGGGCTGGAGCGCGAGGGCATCGAAGGCACGGGCATCGGCCTGGCGGTGGTGAAGGCGCTGGCCACGCGCATGCACGGCCAGCTGAGCGTGAGCAGCCAGCCCGGCCTGGGTTCGACCTTCGCGGTGCAGTTGCCACGCGCGCAGCAGGCAGCGCAAGGCGCGGTGGCCGAGCCCGAGGCCGTCGCCAAACCGGTGGCACGTGTGCGCAAGGGCAGCCTGCTCTACATCGAAGACAACCCGGTGAACGTGCTGCTGGTCGAAGAGCTGATTCGCATGCGACCCGGCCTGACGCTTGAATCGGCCAGCACCGGATTGGCCGGCGTGGCGCTCGCAGCCAACCTGTTGCCCGACCTGATCCTGATCGACATCCAGCTGCCCGACATCGACGGCTTCGAGGTACTGCGCCACCTGAAGCAGCAGGCCGCCACGGCTCACATCGACTGCATTGCCTTGTCGGCGAACGCGATGCCCACCGACATCGCTCGCGCCACCGCTGCGGGCTTCAGCGACTACTGGACCAAGCCCATCGACTTCAGCAATTTCCTGGCGGCGCTGGACAAACGCTTTCCTGCGTCTTAGCGGCGTCCTGGTGACGCACTGAACAGACACCCCCTCATTTGAAGTGGCTGCCCGGCGGTGGCCGGTGATCCGTTTCGGCGGTTCTGTACGTCTTGACTGGTAGATGCGCTTCCCAAGCAGCGCCCCTTTCGTCAACCCGGACAGGACACCGCCATGCCCGCACCCAGAGCCACCTTCAAGTTCGAGGACTACAAGGGCGTGCTGCCCTACGCGAGCGAGCTGTTCGGCGTGTACCAGCCGCTGCTCGGCTGGAAGTCCAAGCGCCACCATCGCCGCTTCGCGCGCGGGTTCTCGGTGGATGCGCTGCGCACCCTCGAGCGCCTGTCGGAAGCCGCCGCACCGCTGCTCACCTTCGGGCCGCGGCGCGAGGCGGGCGCAGTGCTCGGGCTGGAACTCACCGGCTTCGAGCCGGGCCAGGCCCAGGTCGGTGTGCTGGGCAGCCGCAGCCTCTTTGTCACCAGCCTGCGGCGCGCTGTGGCAGACGGCGGGTCACGCGACCCCGCTGAAACGATGGCCGACGCCGAACTGGCCAAGCTGCTTGATCTGCCTGCAGTTACCAAACTGCTGAAGGAAGATGTCACCAATGCAGTGAACGCCCGCCTGCAGAACGCGCTTCAGAGCACGGGCACGGCTGGTGCAGCCGGCCGTGCCACAGGTGCTCGGGACATCTTCACCGCCGACGACGCCAAGGCCGTGATGGCGTACGAAGCGCGCATCGCCACCACGCTGATGCAGCTGAAAGACGCGCAGCAGCTCGGTGCCATCCGCAAGCTGCTGTTCCCGCACGACTGGAAGCAGACGCACGCGGCGTTGATGCAAGCCGCCAGCTTCGGCCCGCTGCAGCAGTTCGTGCCAAGCAACCCGCTCGACCGGCTGGACCCGAACTACGACCTCGACCGTGTGGCGCTCTCGCCCATCGGCATCGTGCATCTCTTCAGGCAGTACTTCTTCGAGCTAGACACCTTCCTGGGCAGCCCGGTCGGCCACGTGTGGCTGAGCCCGGGTACCAGCTTGGAGTTGATCGAGATCAACACGCGCAAGGTGCTGGTCGAGAAGACGATGGAACAGTCGATCGAGACCACCAAGAAGAGCGAACTCTCGGCGACCGACCAAGACGAACTCTCCGATGCGGTGAAACAAGACAACCAGCAAGACATCAAGTTCGGCGCCAGCGTCACGGCCAGCTACATGGGCGTTACTGCCTCGTCGAACTTCGACATGGCCAACACGCAGAAACAGGCGCGTGAAACCTCGCACAAGCACATGCGCGAGCAGAGCACCAAGCTCTCGACCGAGATCAAGACCAACTACAAGACCACGTTCAAGACGGTGACGGAGACGACCAACACCACCAGCAAGCGCTACGTGATCCAGAACCCCTCGCCCACCGAGCTGCAAAACTACGAGCTGCGCCGCAAGATGCGCCAGGTGGCGGTGCAAGTGCAAGACGTGGGCACCTACCTGTGCTGGCAGACCTTCGTCGACACACCCGGCGATGCGCTCGATCTCTCGCGCCTGGTGCACGTGGCGCAGCCGGCTGATCTGGACAGCATCCCGCACCCCGACATGCCGGCCAAGCTCGACCCAGTGACCAAGCCTTACGTGATCGACTTCGCGTACCAAAACACTTCGGGCGGGGATGACACCGACGTGATCTTCTATCAAGGCAGCGATCAGGAGAGCAACCCGGATCACAACGACTGGATCGTCTGGGAGCGCGACTACTACCTCGAATCGGCCGGTGTGGGCTACACGCTCAACGCCGGCTCGCTGCAGGTGATGTCGATGCACAGCGACATTTGCGTGGCGCGTGTCGCAGCCCAGGGCGACACGGTGCGTGTCTCGCTCGACCAGGTGAACTTCAAGGACCAGCCCTCGGTGAAGCTGCAGATCACTGCCACCTGGAACCCGCCCTCGCAAGACCTCACCGACTACAACAAGAAGATGGTCGACTACGACAACGCCCGGCTGCGCGCTCAGCAAGAGGCGTACAGCAAGGCGGTGGCCGAGCGCATCACGCTGGCCAGCCAAGTGGCGCCCCGCCCGGCCGATGACCTGCGCGAAGAAGAGCGCATCACCATCTACCGCCAGCTGATCCAGGAGATGCTGCTGCCCAAAGGCTACGGCCCCGACGACAGCGTGCCCGAAACGCCCGACACCCTGGCTGCACGTCACGTGCTGTCGGAGCTCATCAACTCCATCTTCGACGTGGAGAAGATGCTGTACTTCGTGGCACCGGAGTG
>JACMKW010000696.1 GCA_014379885.1 Rhizobacter sp. | reverse complement strand
GGCTGTGGGTGTGATGAACCCAGTTTAGGTTCGATCGCAACACGCGCTGCGTAGGGGTGAATGCGGAGTGGGGCAAACTTCACGCCCTGCTTCGAGCCAGCCTTAGCCCGCCAGTTCCATGCCCATCACGCACCTGTTGTATTTGCACGGTTTTCGGTCGTCACCCCAATCCACCAAGGCTCGACGCATGGCGGCGTGGATGCAGGCGCATGCGCCTCGCCTGACCTGGTGGTGCCCGCAACTGCCTCCCTCACCACGTGAAGCGATCGAATTGCTGATACACGAGGTGACAGCCTGGCCAGCGGATCGCATGGCCATCGTCGGCAGCTCGCTCGGGGGCTTCTACGCCACCGTGCTGGCCGAGCGCCTGGGGTGCAAGGCAGCCTTGCTCAACCCGGCTATCGAACCGGCGCGCGACTTGGCACGCCACATCGGCGAAACGACAGCCTGGCACAGCGAGGAGCGATTCTTCTTTTTGGCCGAATACGTGGATCAGCTGCGTGACATGGCGCCGGCTGAACTGACGCATCTGTCACGCTACTTCGCATTGATCGCCAAAGGCGATGAGGTGCTCGACTGGCGTGAGATGAGCGCACGTTACCGCGGCGGCCATCTGCGAATCGTTGAAGGCAGCGACCATGCGTTGACGGATTTCGACACGCATTTGCCACACCTGTTGCACTTCTTGGGCCTCGCACCTTCGCCCTGATAATCCCCGGCATGAAACTCCCACGCTCGCTTCGCTCACTGCCCCCCAAGGGGGCGCATCAACTCCTTCGGACGGCCGGGCGGAACTGACATGTACGCATTGTTTGAAGACGCCGGCAAATTCCTGGCCGGCCGTGTGATGTCCGAGGGTGAAGGCTCGATGCAGATCGAGCTCGACTCGGGCAAACGTGTCAAGGTGAAGGCAGCCAATGTGCTGCTCAAGTTCGACAAACCCGCACCGGCCGAGCTGCTGGCCGAAGGGCAACGCCTGGCGCAAGACATCGAGCTCGACCTGGCCTGGGAATTTGCGCCCGAGAGCGATTTCGGGTTTACCGACCTGGCGCGCGACTACTTCAGCGCAGCTGCCGGGCCGTCACAACAGGCCGCCGCGCTGTTCCGCTTGTTCGAAGCGCCGCACTACTTTCGCCGGCTGGGCAAAGGCCAATTCAAGAAAGCGCCCGAAGAGATCGTGAAGGCGGCGCTGCTGGGCATCGAGCGCAAGAAGCTCATCGCCGCGCAGATTGGTACCTGGGCCCAAGAGCTGGCCGCCGGCAGCTGCCCGGCACCCGTGCGCGAGCAGCTTTACAAGCTGCTGTTCAAGCCCGACAAGAACGCTCCTGAATACAAAGCCGTGGTCGAGGCCTCCAAACTCGCGCAGAAGGCGCCGCTCGATTTGCTGAAAGCGGCGGGCGCCATCGATTCGCCGTACCAGTTCCACTGGCGGCGCTTCCTGTTCGAGAACTTCCCCAAGGGCACGGCCTTCCCGCCGCTGCAAGCGCCAGCCATCAAAGACACGCTGCCGCTGGCCACCGTTCGAGCTTTCTCGATCGACGACTCGCAAACCACCGAGATCGACGATGCCTTGTCGGTGCAAGGCTTGGGCACTGGCACCGTGGTGTTCGGCGTGCACATCGCCGCACCCGGCCTGGCCATTGCACCTGAAGGAGCGGTCGACAAGGTGGCGCGCGACCGCTTGTCTACTGTCTACATGCCCGGCTACAAGCTGACCATGCTGCCCGACGAAGTGGTGCAGACCTACACCCTGCTCGAAGGGCGCGACTGCCCGGCGGTGTCGCTCTATGTAAGCTTCGACGAAGCCACGCTGGCAGTGAAAGGCACCGAAACGAAGATCGAGCGTGTGCCCATCGCCGCAAACCTGCGCCACGACCAGCTCGACAGCGTGATCACCGAAGCCTCGCTCATCGGCCAAGCGCCTGCGGCGTATGCCCATGCGACGGAACTCGCATTCGCCTTCCGCCTGGCCCGCCACCTGAAAGCCGGCCGCGAGGTGGTGCGCGGCAAGCCCGAGCTCTTCAACCGACCCGACTACAACTTCCGCTTGGAAGGCAACAACGGCGCCGAGCCGCAAGGCGACGAGAAGGTGCTGATCAGCACCCGCACACGCGGCTCGCCGCTTGACCTGATCGTGGCGGAGGCCATGATCCTCGCCAACAGCACCTGGGGCGGTTGGCTGCACGAGCTGGGTGTGCCCGGCATCTACCGCAGCCAGGCCAGCATGGCGCCCGGCGTGAAGGTGCGCATGGGCACCAAGGCCGCGCCGCATGCCGGCATGGGCGTGGCGCAGTACACCTGGGCGACATCCCCTTTGCGCCGTTATGTGGACCTGGTGAACCAGTGGCAGATCATTGCCTGCGCACGCCATGGCCGCACGGCGGCGCTGGCCGCGCCGTTCAAACCCAAGGACGCGGCGCTGTTCTCCATCATCTCCAGCTTTGACGAAGCCTATGGCGCCTACAACGGCTTCCAGTCGGGCATCGAACGTTACTGGACGCTGCAGTACCTGGCCCAGCACGGCCTGCAGGAGATCGATGCCGCCGTGATGAAAGAGGGCCTGGTGCGCAGCGATGAGTTGCCGCTGGTGTTCCACGCCATCGGCGCCGAACGGCTGCCGCGCGGCGCGCGGGTGCGGGTGCGCATCACCGGCACCGACCTGCTGACGCTCGACGTGCATGCAAGCGTGCTGCATCGCTTGGACGACCCGGGCACAACGGCTGATGACGCGGTGATCGAAGACACCGAGATCGAAGAAGCCGAAATGACAGATTCGGCCGGCCCGCTGACCCTGGCGATCGATGTGGCCGATGCGCCCCAAGATGAGCCCGTAGCATCAGCCCCCGCCGCCTGAACCCTCTCATGCTGAAGCAATTCTCCGCCCTGCAAATCGCGTTGACCACCTCCGTCGTCGCGCACGCGGTGCTGTTGTTCGCTTGGCAGGCGGTCGACCCGGAGGGCTTCACCCGCGCGTTCCAGGACACGCCGCTGGAGGTGATCCTCGTCAACTCGCGCTCGACCGAAGCGCCGTCCAAGGCGCAGGCAATTGCTCAGCGCAACCTGGCAGGTGGTGGCGATGTCGACCGCGGCCGGGCCACTTCGCCGCTGCCTTCTGCGGCACTCACCGAGCTGGGCGAATCGGCCGAAGACGCGCGCAAGCAGATCGACCAGTTGCAGGAAACCCAGCTACAACTGCTGGCCCAGGTGCGCCGCGAGCTGGCCACCCTGCCCCAGCCCGACCCCAAGCGCGACCGTGGCAGCCCGCAAGACCGCTCACAAGAAGAGCGCCGCAAGCAACTGCTGCAGTTGCTGGCCGAGATCGAAAAGCGCATCAACGAAGAAAACGCGCGGCCCAAGAAGCGCTACATCAGCCCGTCCACGCGTGAAGAGGTTTACGCCATCTATTACGACCAGCTGCGCCGCAAGATCGAAGACCGCGGCACGCGCAACTTCCCTGAGTCGCAGGGCAAGAAGCTCTACGGCGAGCTGGTGATGATCATCACGGTGGACGCCGCCGGCCGCATCGTCGAAACCGAGATCGTGCAGGCTTCGCAGTCGAAGTTGCTGGACAAACGTGCCATCTCCATCGTGCAGGCAGCGGCGCCCTTCGGCCCGTTTTCGGCGGCGATGAAGAAGCAGGCCGATCAGTTGGTGATCCCCACGCGCTTCCGCTTCTCGCGTGAAGAAGGGTTTGAGACATCCGTGGCCGCACCGGTCAAGAACTAAGGCCATGGATCGCTACGTTGTGGCAGGCAACCCGGTCGAGCACAGCCAGTCGCCATTCATCCATGCGCAGTTCGCCTTGCAGACCGGGCAGCTCCTTGACTACGACCGTCTGCTCTGCCCACTCGACGGGTTCAGCGCCAGCGTAAACGCCTTCGCCGCTGCTGGCGGGCGAGGCTGCAACATCACCGTGCCCTTCAAGTTCCAAGCCTTTGCATTGGCTACGCAGCGCAGCGAACGCGCCATCCTCGCGCAAGCGGCCAACGTACTGCGCTTCGATGCAGAAGGCTGGCTGGCCGACAACAGCGATGGAGTGGGCCTGGTGCGAGACATCGAGCGCAATGCCGGTGTGCCGCTGCGTGGCGCCCGCGTGCTGCTCATCGGCGCTGGCGGCGCAGCGGCCGGTGCGCTCGGCCCTCTGATTGAAGCCAGCCCAGGCGAACTGGTGGTAGCCAACCGCAGCCTCGACAAGGCCCAGGCGCTGGTGCAGCGCCACGCTGCGCTGGCCCGGCAACATGGCACCGCGCTCGTCGCCCGGCCGCTGGCCGACTGCGGCAGCGCTTTTGATGGGGTCATCAACGCCACGGCCACCAGCCTGCAAGGTGCGGCCATCCCTGTCGCCGCTTCGGTGCTTCGCACCGGCGGCCTCGCGCTGGACATGATGTACGGCCCTGCCGCCGCCAGCTTTCTGGGCTGGGCGAAGCAACACGGCGCCCAATCGCGCGACGGGCTGGGCATGCTGGTTGAACAGGCGGCCGAGGCCTTTCACCTCTGGCGCGGCGTGCGGCCCGACACCGCGCCCGTGCTGGCCGCCTTGCGCACCCGGTTGGCCGCCACATGAGAAGCCTGTGGCGCCATGGCGTGCGGGTGCTGAGCCTGGTCATTCTTTCGGCACTTGCGCTGCAGCTGTACTTCCTGGCCCGGGTGGCCTTGATGGGGGTGGTCGAGCCGCAGTCGACCACCTTCCAGCGCTCCGAGATGCGGCGGCTGGTGGGCGAACAACACCAATTGCTGTGGAGCCAGCGCTGGGTCGGCGAGGAGCGCATCTCCGACCACCTCAAGCGCGCCGTGATCGCCTCGGAAGACGCCAGCTTTGTCGACCACAGTGGCGTGGAATGGGATGCGCTGGAAAAAGCCTGGGAGAAGAACCAGCGCGCCGAAGCCCAGGCCGAAAAGCTCAACGAGCGCCAGGCGCGCCAGGCCGCACGCAGCAACCGCCCGGCACCCGCCGCGTCCAAACCTTCCAAACCTTCCAAGCCCCCCAAGGCGCCCAAGATCGTGGGCGGCTCCACCATCACCCAGCAACTGGCCAAGAACCTGTTCCTGACCGGCGAACGCAACCTGGCACGCAAGGGGCAGGAGTTCGTCATCACCTTCATGCTGGAGGCCCTGCTGCCCAAGCGGCGCATCCTCGAGATCTACTTGAACAACGTGGAATGGGGCGAAGGCCTGTTCGGCGCCGAGGCTGCGGCGCGGCACTACTTTCACGTGGGTGCCGATCAGTTGAGCGGCTTTGCGGCGGCCCGGCTGGCGGTGATGCTGCCGGCGCCCAAGCGCTTCGAGAAGCGGCCGAACACGCCCTATGTGCTCGGCCGTGCCTCCTCGGTGGCTGCCCGCATGGGCGCCGTGGAATTGCCGTGAGGCCCTCAGGGCACGGCTCACTAAACTGCGCGGCATGAGTTCCTACCTGAGGTCAAACCTGAGCGCGGAGCTGGCCAGCGCCGCCGCGCGACTCATCGTCGAAGAAGGCATGGAGTACGGCCCGGCCAAGCGGCGAGCGGCCAAGCTGCTGGGCAAGCACAGCGTGCGTGCGGTCGACCTGCCCGGCAACGACGAGGTGGAGGATGAGGTGCGCAGCTACCTGCAACTCTTTTGCGCCGACACCCAGCCCGGCGAACTGCTCGCTATGCGGCAGGTGGCGCTGCTCTGGATGGAGCGGCTGCAGGCCTTTCGGCCTCACCTCACTGGCGCCGTCTGGCGCGGCACCGCCACCCGCCTGAACAGCGTGCACGTGCAGCTCTTTTGCGATGACTCCAAGGAAGCCGAGCTCGCCCTCATCGACAAGCGGGTCGACTACGACGTAGGCAGCATCGACGGCCCACGCGGCAAACTGGTCGACGTGCTGAGCGTCAGCAGCCCAAGCGCCGGGCTGGGCGAAGCCGTGACGGTGCACTTGACCATCCTCGACCACGACGACTTGCGCGGCGCCTTGAAACCCAATGCGCGCGGCCAATCAGAACGGGGTGACCTGGCGGCATTGCGGCGCTTGATGGAGGCAGCGCCATGAACCGGCGCCAACTGCTCATCACCGGCGGCGTGGCGGTGGTTGCCGCAGCCGGCGGCGCCGGTTGGGCCTGGTGGCGCAACCGGCAAAGCACGTTGAGCGAACCGGAACAAGCGCTCTGGACGCAGCGGTTTGACCAACCTGCGGGCGGCGAGCTCGTCATGCGCCCGTTGCTTGGCAAACCCCTGGTGCTGAACTTCTGGGCCACGTGGTGCGCGCCCTGCGTCAAAGAAATGCCGATGCTTGACGCCTTTTACCGCCAACATCAATCAAAAGGTTGGCAGGTGGTGGGCTTGGCGGTCGACGGCCCCACACCCGTACGCGAATTTCTGGCCAAGGTGGCGGTCGGTTTCCCCATCGGCCTGGCCGGTTTCACCGGCGTAGATTTGGCCCGCTCGCTGGGCAACGAGCGCGGCGGCCTGCCCTTCAGCGTGATCTTCGATCGCCGCGGCGCAGCGGTTTTTCGCAAGCTGGGCACCATCAGCGAGCAAGAACTTAGCGATTGGGTCGCCAAACTGGGCTAACGGCAATAATTTGGCTTCGTGAGCTGAACAGCATTCAAAACGCGTAAAGTTCAGCCTTCGCTTTTCAAGCGGCTCCCAGTTCATGCAGATCCTTGTTCTTCACGGCCCCAACCTCAACCTGCTCGGCACCCGCGAGCCCGAGGTCTATGGCACGACGACTTTGGATCAGATCAATACCGAACTCACGAAGATCACAGCCGATGCTGGCTCCACGCTGGCCACCTTCCAAAGCAATCACGAAGGTGCGTTGATCGACCGGGTTCAGGCCGCGCGACTCGACGGCACGGCCTTCATCATCATCAACCCGGCCGCACTCACCCACACCAGCGTGGGCCTGCGTGATGCCTTGGCCGGTGTGGCGATTCCGTTCATTGAAGTGCATTTGTCGAACGTTCACCGCCGTGAGCCGTTTCGCCACCATTCTTATTTTTCAGATCTCGCCGAGGGCGTGATCGTCGGGTTGGGCGCCGAGGGCTACCGCCTCGCCCTGGGCCATGCGCTCAAGCGCAGCCCAACAGGCCAGCCCCCTCGGCCGGCTTGATTTCGAGCTGCCCGCCCTCGCTGGCGGATCGCAGCTGCACATTAAAACGACAGGAGTTGGAGAACACATGGACCTGCGCAAACTCAAGACACTGATCGACCTGGTGTCTGAATCGAACATCTCCGAGCTGGAAATCACCGAGGCGGACGGCAAGGTTCGCATCGTCAAGGCTGACCCGCACGCCGTGGCCATGCCGATGGCTTATCAAACCGCCCCCATGATCGCCGCCCCGGCACCAGGGGCACCTGCTGCGGCGGCCCCGGTGGCCGAGGCTGCACCGGTGGTCGCGGCCGGCCACACCGTCAAGTCGCCCATGGTGGGCACCTTCTATGGTGCGGCCAGCCCGGGCGCCAAGCCTTTCGTGACGGTGGGCTCCACCATCAAGGAAGGCGAGCCGATCTGCATCATCGAAGCGATGAAGATCATGAACGAAATCGAGGCCGACAAGTCCGGCACCGTGACCAAGGTGTTCTGCGAAAACGGCC
>JACMKW010000695.1 GCA_014379885.1 Rhizobacter sp. | reverse complement strand
TACTTCGGGCGCCGCGTGCGCAAGCTCATCCGCGCGAGCCAAGACCGTGTGGCCGATTCGGCCGCCATTGCTGCCGAAGTGCTGAACGCCATTCCGGTGGTGCAGAGCTACACACAAGAGCAGCGCGAGGCCACGCGCTTCGACGTCTCGACCGAACACGCTTTCAACACCGCCATCAAGCGCACCCGCATGCGCTCGATGCTGGTGGCCTTCATCATCACCGCCACCTTCGGCGCACTGCTGTGGGGCCTGTACCAGGGCACCCAAGCGGTGGTGCGCGGTGACATCTCGGCCGGCCACCTGGGGCAGACGGTGGTGTTCGTGATCATTCTGGTGAGCAGCGTGGCGGTGCTCTCCGAGGTATATGGCGACCTGCTGCGTGCGGCGGGTGCGACCGAGCGGTTGATGGAGTTGCTGTCGGCGCGCTCGCCGATCGAATCACCCGCGCAGCCGGTGGCGCTTCCACCCACTCGCGCCGGCTCGTCGCTTGAACTACGCGACGTGACTTTCCGTTACCCCTCCCGACCGCAGCACCCTTCGCTGCAGCATGTGAGCCTCAGTGTGCAACCCGGTGAAACCGTGGCCCTCGTGGGCCCGAGTGGGGCCGGCAAGAGCACGGTGTTCCAGTTGCTGCTGCGCTTCTATGACGTGGCAGAAGGCTCAGTCAGCATCGACGGCGTGCCGGTGCGCGACACCTCGCTGCACGAGCTGCGCCAGCGCATCGGCATCGTGCCGCAAGACAGCGTGATCTTCTCGGCCAACGCGATGGAGAACATCCGCTACGGCAAGCCCGATGCGAGCGATGAAGAAGTGATGGCCGCGGCGCGTGCCGCGTTTGCCGACGAATTCCTTCGCCAGCTGCCCGAGGGTTACAACACCTTTCTGGGCGAGCGCGGTGTACGCCTCTCGGGCGGGCAGCGGCAACGCATCAGCATCGCACGCGCGATGCTGAAGAATCCGCCGCTCCTGCTGCTGGACGAAGCGACCAGCGCGCTCGATGCCGAAAGCGAACGTGTGGTGCAAGCGGCGCTCGAATCGGCCATGAAAGGCCGCACCACCCTCGTCATCGCCCACCGACTCGCCACCGTGCAACGGGCCGACCGCATCGTGGTGCTGGAGCATGGGCGCATCGTCGAAACGGGCACGCACGCCCAGCTGGCCGCTGCCGGCGGCCTGTACGCCCGGCTCGCCGCCATGCAATTTGAGCAATAAGTTGTTGCGGCTGTAGGCGCTGTCTGACAGCGCCTGCCTGTGCGGCTCTGACAGACGCGGCTGTTTCCTGCCATCACACTCGCCCCACTCGCGGCACCGCCGTCTCGAAGGAGCTCTTCATGAACAGAAAACCTGCCATCCGCCTCGCCCTTGCGACCCTCGCTTGCGCGTCCGTCTTGATCACAGGCTGTGAAAGCATCACCCCCACGCAAAAGGGAACGGCCGTGGGTGCTGGCGGCGGTGCCGTCGCAGGTGCCGTGATCAGCCGGGCCACTGGCGGCAGCGCCGGTACCGGTGCGGTGGTTGGTGGCGCTCTCGGCGCTGTGGTCGGCAACATCTGGTCCAAGAAGCAGGAAGAACGACGCGCCGCGCTGGAACAGTCCACCCGCGGTACCGGTGTGGAAGTGAGCCGAACCGCCGACAACCAACTCAAGCTGAACGTGCCCAATGACATCTCGTTCGACGTGAACCGCGCCAACATCAAGCCCGAATTGCGCAACGTGCTCGACAGTTTTGCTGGCAGCCTGCAGGGCGACCCCAACGTGCGCGTGAGCATCGTCGGCCACACCGACAGCACGGGCTCGGACACCACCAACAACCCTCTGTCGCTGGAACGTGCTCAAAGCGTGCGCGACTACCTGTCGTCGCGCGGTGTGTCGTCGTCTCGCATCGACACCGCCGGCCGCGGCGAACGCGAACCGGTCGCCGACAACAACTCTGATGCCGGCCGTGCCCGCAACCGCCGCGTTGAAATCTACCTGCGCGAACCCGGGCAGTCCTGATCTTGTTCCGCAGGGAACCAGGGGCGCCGCAAGGCGCCCTTTTTCATGTCGATAGATAATCCGCGGGCACCCCTTCTGGAGCCCTCGACGTGACCCGCCCCACCCGTTCCCAATACGAAGATCTCATGCGGCACGTGCACGAGCATGGCGTGTTCAAGGCTGACCGCACCGGCACCGGCACCCAGAGCGTGTTTGGCCACCAGATGCGCTTTGATCTGAACGAAGGCTTTCCGCTGGTCACCACCAAGAAAGTCTTCACCAAGGCCGTGATTCTTGAGTTGCTGTGGTTTCTGCGCGGCGACAGCAACGCCACCTGGCTGCAAGAGCGCGGCGTCACCATCTGGGATGAATGGGCCGCGCCCAATGGTGATCTGGGCCCGGTGTACGGTGTGCAATGGCGCTCCTGGCCCACGCCCGATGGTGGCCACATCGACCAGATCGCCGAGGTCGTCAACGCCCTCAAGACCAACCCCGATTCGCGCCGCATCATCGTGAGCGCCTGGAACGTGGCCGAGCTGTCGAAGATGGCGTTGATGCCCTGCCACGCCTTCTTCCAGTTCTACGTGGCCGACGGCCGCCTGAGTTGCCAGCTCTACCAACGCAGCGCCGACATCTTTCTCGGCGTGCCGTTCAACATCGCGAGCTATGCGCTGCTCACCCACATGCTCGCGCAGCAGTGCGACCTGCAAGTGGGTGACTTCATCTGGACCGGCGGCGATTGCCACCTCTACAGCAACCACACCGAGCAGGTGAAGCTGCAGCTCTCACGCCAACCGCACCCCTACCCCACCCTGCGCATCAAGCGCCGGCCCGATTCGATCTTCGACTACCAGTACGAAGATTTCGAGATCGCCGACTACCTGCACCACGAGGCGATCAAGGCGCCGGTAGCGGTTTGAATTCCTGGAGAAGAAAATGGCAAAAGGCTATTGGATTGTTCGCGTCGACATCACTGACCCGGATCAGTACAAGCTCTATGTGGCCGCGAATGCTGCGCCCTTCGCCAAGTACGGTGCACGCTTTCTGGCACGCGCCGGCCAGCACCAGGTGCTGGAAGGCAGCACACGCAGCCGCAACGTGGTGATCGAGTTCCCCAGCTACCAGGCTGCACTCGACTGCTGGCATTCGCCCGAATACCAAGCCGCCATGAAGATCCGCACGCCGGTGTCGACGGCCGACCTGGTGGTGATCGAAGGCTACGAAGGGCCGCAGCCCGGCGCGTGAGGGCTTAGCCCAGCGCCGCCACGATCTCCGGCGGCGCTTGCACCAGCTCGATCAACACACCCTCCCCCGCGACCGGAAATTCGTCGTTGTTCTTGGGGTGCACGAAGCAGATGTCGTAACCCGCGGCCCCCTTGCGGATGCCACCCGGCGCGAAGCGCACGCCATTGGCAGTCAGCCATTCCACGGCCTTCGGCAGATCGTCGATCCACAGGCCGATGTGGTTGAGCGGCGTAGTGTGCACAGCGGGTTTCTTGTCGGGGTCGAGCGGTTGCATCAGGTCGACCTCGACCTTGAAAGCGCCCTTGCCCATGGCGCAGATGTCTTCGTCAACGTTCTCGCGCTCGCTCACGAAGTTGCCGGTGACTTCGAGCCCCAGCTTGTCGACCCACAGCGTGCGCAAGCGCTCCTTGCTGGGCCCGCCGATGGCAACTTGCTGGATGCCCAGCACCTTGAAGGGCCGCAGCGTGTTCAGTGTCGTGTTCATTGGAATTCGATGATGACTTGATCGACGGAGAGGCTTTCGCCTTTGCCTGCGGACACCTTGGCCACCACACAGTCTTGCGTGGCAAGCAAGATGTTTTCCATCTTCATTGCTTCGATGACGGCCAGCTTCTCGCCCGCCAACACCTTCTGCCCCGGCGTCACGGCCACATCGACCAACAGCCCCGGCATCGGCGACAGCAGGAAGCGACTCAAGTCCGGCGGCGCCTTGTAGGGCATCAGCTGGTGCAGTTCGGCCGTGCGCGGCGTCAGGACCATGGCGTCGAGCCGCGC
>JACMKW010000694.1 GCA_014379885.1 Rhizobacter sp. | reverse complement strand
GCGGCCGCCAGAGTTCGCCTTTTCTTACAAGACACCGCGCCGGTGGATGACAGGCGCAAGGGGGGCGCTGCGCCTAACCTGTCACCACTTCAGTGACAGCCCAGCGCATCTCTCATGCACCCACCAGCCCACCAGTCGACGCGTGCGGACGTTCAGCATTTCACGCAGCAATTCCAGGCCTACGTGCAATCGGCCGATTTCCCGTGCGTTGGCGCCCGCTCGGCCATCAACCGGGGCGCGGCGAGGTTCCAGCTGTATGGCGGCTTGGGCCAGGGCGGCGAGGTGGCGCGCCTGTGCGCCGATCTGGAAAAGTTCTCGGCAGAGTTTGCGCAACCCGGTGAAGAGCCGACCACGTTTGTGGCGATGTTCGACGACGTGATCGACAACGAAGCGCAGTTCGAACATCTCATGTGGCAGCACCTGCAAGACGTGCATGAACATGACAGGCGCCGATTTGCATGGGACAAGACCGTCAGCAACGACCCGGCCTCCGAAGATTTCTCTTTCAGTGTGGCCGGGCGCGCGTTCTTCGTGGTCGGCTTGAGCCCCGTCGCGTCTCGCATTGCGCGCCGTGCGCCCATGCCCTGCATGGTGTTCAACTTTCACGACCAGTTCGAGAACTTTCGCGCCAGCGGCAAATACGCCGGCCTGCAAAAAGTGATCAGAAAGCGTGACGTTGCGCTGCAAGGCGACATCAACCCGGTCCTGGCCAACCACGGTGACGCCTCCGAGGCCCGGCAGTATTCGGGCCGCCCCACGGGACCCGCTTGGCGCTGCCCCTTTGCACCCCGAGGCGCCCGTGCAGGTCGCTGAGATCACACAAGGCATCCAGCGGGTGCCCCCGCAAAGCGGGGTCTCATTCAAGATCCGCAGAAGTGAAGTGCTGCGCGTGTACGACCCGCTCGGCGAGCAGGTGGCCGACCTGTTTGCCTTCAAGGACGGTGACCTGGCCTGCAGCCTCTCATCGGGCCGCAGCATCGACTACGCGAGCAAGATCTATCTCAGCACCGGCGACGTGCTTTATTCGAACGACAGCCGGCACATGTTCACCATCGTGGCCGACACGGTGGGGCGGCACGACTTTCTGCTCACACCATGCAGCCAGGAGATGTTTCACATCTTGTACGGCTGCAAGGGGCACCACCCGAGCTGCTTCGAAAACCTGAGCCACGCCTTCCAAGCGCATGGCGTCAAGCCGAGCCAGATCTCGACCACGTTCAACATTTTCATGAACGTGACGGTGGCTCCGAATGGCACCGTCAAGGTGGAACCTCCGAGCTCCAAGGCGGGCGACTACATCGAGCTGCGTGCCGAGATGGACATGGTTTGCGCGTTGACTGCCTGCTCTGCGGAGATGTCGAACAACGGCTCGTTCAAACCCATCGACTACGAGATCGTGCGGCGGCCATGCAGCTGAGCGATCACGTCACCGCACACCGTGCCCGCCGCCGCACGCCGGGCGCGCTGGTGGCAGAGGCATCGTCGCTGCTAGACGCCGCTCACGTTGGCGACGAAAACTCGCAAGCACCTGCGCCCACGGCGTCTTTCAGCGTGGGCTGGGCCAGCACCCAAGCCGAGGTGCGCGAAGCGCAGCGCCTGCGTTACCGGGTTTTCGCCGGGGAGATGGGTGCTTGCCTGCAGGCTGCGCCGGGAGTGCCGCCAGCGCATGACGATGACCCCTTTGACGCGTTCTGCGGGCATCTGGTGGTGCGCGCGCAAAACAACGTTCGTCACGGCGAGGTGATCGCCACCTGCCGCGTGCTCGCGCCCGAGGGCGCGCGCTGCGCCGGCAGCCTGTACACCGACAGCGAGTTTGACCTGGGGCCACTGCGCGATCTGCTGCCACGCACGATGGAGATGGGGCGGGTGTGTGTTGACCCGGCCTGGCGCAACGGGCTGGTGGTGATGGCGCTCTGGCGTGAGCTTGGTGACTACATGCTGCAGCAGGGCATGCAGTCGATGATTGGCTGCTCCAGCGTCAGCATGTCCGATGGTGGCGAACTGGCCGCGCGTCTGTGGCACCGCCTGAAGCTGACGCACCTGGTGGCGGCTGAGCGGCAGGTGCGGCCCAGGAGGGCGTTGCCGTTGCCACGCATCGAAGACGGGGTGACGGCCGCAGTGCCCGCCTTGATCAAGGGCTACTTGCGCTGCGGCGGCAAGCTGCTCGGCCCTCCGGCCGTGGACGCGGCTTTCAACACGGCCGATTTCCCCATGATGCTGCAGCTTCAAGACATGCCCGCGCGGTACAGCCGGCGCATTTTTGGAGCTTCGACATGAGGCCAACGCTGGTCGGCGGCCCGGTGCTGCCCGCGGCAGATTCGTCCTTGGCGGCTGGCCGCGTCGGGCGCCTCGAGCGCTTGCCGAAATGGCTGAACCTGGTGCCGCTGGTGGCGCAGTGGGCGTGGCTGTCGATTCGCCATGGTTCGATCACGTTGCCGTCTTGCGCCAACCCGTGCATCACCGCAGGCGGACTGGTCGGCGAAGGCAAGATGGAATACCTGCGCATCATGGGAACCCAGGCGCTCGGCGCCACGGCCACCACGACCTGCGTGGTGGCTGCGGGCGCCGAATCAGTGGCCGATGCCGAGGCAGCGATGGCGCGGGCGCGCCTGTCGTACCCGATCGTGGTGAAACCCGATCTCGGCTGGTGCGGTTTTGGTGTGCGCCGGGTCGATGACGGCGCGGCGATGCGCGACTACCTGGCCGCCTTCCCCCGGGGTGAACGGGTGGTCATCCAGCAATGGGTCGCCGACTCGGGCGAGGCGGGCATTTTCTACATGCGCGGGCCCGGCGATGCCTGCGGGCAGGTGATCGGCATGGTGCTGCGCCACTACCCCCGCGTGGTGGGTGACGGCGTGCACTCGGTGGCCGATCTGATCGCCGCCGACCCGCGCGCGCGGCGTCTGGGCCGCGATGGTGCGAGCGAGCCCTGCTGCGATGTGTGCCAGGTGCCCGCGGCCGGGCAGGCGGTGCGCATTGCGACCGTGGGGTCGACGCGGGTGGGCGGCATGTACGCCAGCGGCCATGCCCTCATCACGGCCGAGCTGACGCGTGCCATCGACGCCATTGCGAAAGACATGACGGAGTTCCACGTGGGCCGCTTCGACGTGAAGTACGCGTCGGCCGCTTGCTTGCGCGCGGGCGAGTTCACCATCATTGAAGTCAATGGTGCGGGCTCGGAAGCCGTGCATGCCTGGGACCCTTCGCTCACGCTGACGCAGGCCTACGGCATCATCTTTCGCAAGCAACGGCGCCTTTTCGCCATCGGCGAGTCCATGCGCCGCCTGGGGCACCGCCCGGTGGGGTGGCTCGCACTCGCACGGCATCACCTTCGGCAACAGGCCTTGATCAGCCGCTACCCGCCGTCGAACTGAGCGAACTGCGTTGGCTTCTTGCATGCCACGCTAGCGCGGTTATTGCGAGTGCGAAAGGAAGCAGGTTGTAGACCGCGCGGTACAGCAGCAGGGCGGCCAGAAGGTCGGCACGCCCGGCGCCCGAGAGCAAGGCCGTCACACTGGCCTCGAAGACACCGATGCCGCCGGGTGCATGCGCCACCAGCCCGAGCGCCACCGCACCGATGCAGCCGATGGCAAAGAGGCTGAACGAAGGTGCCAGGTCCGCAGGCAATAGAACATACAACGCACCGATCGCCGCTGCGCTTTCCACGGCCCCGGTGGCCATCAGCGCCAAGGCCATGCGGGCCGAAGGCAGGGGTTGGCGGAACCTGAAAACCACCAACTGCCGCTGCCCCGCCGCCAGCCAGGCAATCAACAGCAAGAGCAGCGCGGCGAGGCCCAGCCCCCATTGAAGCGAGGCGGCCGGGGTGCTGCCCACGGCTGCCTGAACCCAGGCTGCCACACACAGCATGGCCAGAAAGCCAAGCGCCAGCGAGAGCCACGACAGCGACACGATGCGTGCCACATCTGCGCCTGCAAGGCCGGCCCCTCGGTAGATGCGCGCGCGCACGGCACTGCCCGTCAGCGCGTGAAACCCCAGTGTGTTCGAGATGGCGTTGGCCGATGCGCCGGCGAAAAGCGCGGTGCGGGCGGGCACGCGCCGGCCCACCGCCACGCGGGTGCCGATCAGGTCGTACACCGCCAGCGCCAGAAAGCTCAGCGCGGTGAGCGCCACGGCGGCGGCGATGTGTATAGCGGGCTGGGCCGCCAGCGCTGACTTGACGCCCTGCCAGGACACGACGCCGAACTGCCGGTGCAGCGCCCACCACGTCAACCCGAGTGCCGCGCCCAAGGTCACGATGGCGACCACGGCGCGAGGGGCCGCCGATACCGCGGCGCTTGCGTCGCGAGACGGCTCGTCAACTGCCACTCGCGTGTGCATGCCCCGGCCTAGAGCAAAGAGCCCGCGAGCTCGCGCAGGGTCTGCCGTGGGTCATCGACGATCACCTGCCCGTGTGACACCAGAATGCGCTGCAGCGACGGGATGTCGGCCCACTGAAGCAGCTGCGCGCGCAGAGCGTTTTTGTCTTCGATCATGGCCATCTTCACCACCCGCGGGATCTGCGCTTCATCACCCGCGAAGCCTGCCATGCGCAGCAACCAGCCACCGAAGCCGCCTTCGCTGCGGATGTTGCCCACCAGGTCGTTGAGGATGAGCGTGGTGCCGTTGTGGGTGCGAACGACCAGCGCGGCTTCGCGGCGGCCGGTTCCAGGCACGGTGATGAAGATCACGTTGGGGTCGTCGAACTGCGGCACCACCTCGTCCACGCCCACCACCTCTTCCACCTTCGCGCGTGAGCCTTCGGGGGTGATGACTTGCATTGACGGGTAGCGGTCGTACCAGGTCTTGGCGTCGAGACGGTGGATGTCGCTCGGCACGATCAGAAAGGCCGGGCGCCCGTACGCTTCGAGCGAGTCCATCTCGTCTTCATCGAGTGCGATGGCGCTGAAGATCACCAGCCGTTCATCGCGCAGGCGCACCACCGTCATTCGGCGCGGCAGATCCGCGAGTGGCATGTGCAGCTGGCCCACCACGGTGAGGATGTTGTCGTCGATCTGGGTGAGCTTGCCGTGAGGCAGCACCGTCCATTGTTTGAAGGGTTGGGTCATGAGAGGCTCCTGGTGTGGCTGCGCGGGCAGTCGTTCAGCCCATGGTCTGCCTTGCTTCGCGCGGTGCCTACCGGCGTGTGCGCGCAATCACTGTAGTAGCTGTCCTACAGCAAATTGCCGCGGGCGCTGATGCCCCATGGCGGTGCCCTTCTTCATGATCGCCCCACTTTATTTCTCAGGAGGCCGACATGAACGACGACACCTTGCGCAGGACCACTTCACCGGAAGGTTTGCACCGCGTACGAGCGCCCATTGATGCGCCTGACCAGGCTGGCAGCTCCGCGGTGTCGTGGAGCGCGGTACTGGCCGGTGCGGCCGGCGCGGCGGCGTTGTCGCTGATTCTGTTGATCCTCGGAACCGGCCTCGGCCTGTCGTCCGTCTCGCCCTTCTCTGGCCGAGGCCTGGGCGCTGCGGCCTTGGGGGTATCAACCATCGCATGGCTCAGTTTTACCCAACTGGCGGCCTCCGGCATCGGCGGCTACCTCGCCGGCCGGCTGCGCACACGCTGGCATGACACGCAGGCCGACGAGGTTTACTTTCGCGATACCGCCCACGGCTTTCTCGCCTGGGGCGTGGCCACACTGGCCACCGCTGCAATGCTCACCTCGGCGGTCGGCTCCATCGTTGGCGGTGGCACACAAGCCGCGGCTTCGGTGGCGGGCGGTGCAGCGGCCACGGCCGCCGTGGGCGCAGTGGCAGCAGGCGTTGACGCGAAAGCCGATGGGTCGGCCGACCCGACCGGCTACTTCGTCGACACGCTCTTTCGCCGCGATGCCAATGCCACTGCCGCAGCGCCGGCACCCATGTCTGCCCCCGACGGCGCCGCCGCCAGCGGGCGTGGGGCATCTACCGAGGCCGGGCGTATCTTGGTCAACGCACTCGCCTCGGGTTCGCTTCCCCCGGAAGATGCCACCTACCTGGGCCAGCTCGTCGCGCAGCGCACCGGCCTGCCGCCCGCCGAAGCACAGAAGCGCGTGACCGACACATTCGCGCGTGCGCAAGCCAAGGCCAAGAGCGCCGAGGCCAGCGTGCGCGAAGCAGCAGACAAGGCGCGCAAGGCATCGTCGTACACCGCGCTGTGGCTCTTCATCTCACTGCTGCTCGGCGCTTTTGTTGCCAGCCTCGCCGCGACCTACGGCGGGCGCCGCCGCGACCTTTGATTCCCCAACCCAGGAGACCCCCATGCGCTCAATCCTCTTGCTTGTTCTTGGTGTGCCGCTGCCAATCATCATTCTCATCGCGCTGTTCACTTGAGCAGCGGGGCGGCACGACGAACTACTGCGGCTGACGCGAGCCTAAGTGAAGGCCTCGGACGCGGGCGCCGGCACGTGAGGAGGCGCCTCGGTGAGCGTCATCAGGATGTCGGCATACCAGGTGCTGTTCAGGCCCAGCGATTCGTCTTCCAGCCGGTCGCGTGTGCGCATGTCCATGCGTGCCGAGTGCACGCCCAGCAGCTTCCAGGGCAACTCGTCCAAGCCCTCATCCGATGCCGACGCGCGCATCACGACCGGTGCACCGCTGGTGCCGCGGTGGGTGCGTGCATCGGTGAGAAAGAAACCCTGGCCCTGAAAGCGAAGCCCGAACGACGAGGCGATCGCCGCCTGGCGCACCACCGGCAGGTGATGCAGCGTGTCGTGAAAACCCAGCGGGAAACCAACGATGAGAAGTTGCGAGCCCACCTCGATGTCTCCCAGCGAGGCCTGCAGGTGCGCGGGTGTGAATGAACGCAGCACCACCGAGGCAGGCAGGGCCGCGTAGTCGAGCTCGATCACGGCCACGTCGATCTCACCGGACGGGTCTTTGCCGTGGCGCCAGATGCTCTTGCCGTGGCTGTAGAGCAGCACCGAAAAGCCGGTGGAGCGTGTGAGGTTCTGCGCGTCGGTGTGCAGCTCGATCGCGATGCGGTTGGGAAAGTGCTTGCTGGGCTCGTCGATCAGCACGTGGCGGCTGGTCACGAGGAACAGCCGCCCGTCGCGAGAAAAGAAAAATCCGCTCGCTTTCGTGAGCAGGCGTGTGCCATCGAAGGTGGAGACTTGCGCAGCAGTGAGTAGCAGGGGTTCTGTCATCGTGTCGATCTATACCACCTTTCGGGCGCAGGCCTTGCATGCACCCGGGCCTGGCCGCGCATACTCCCCAGGGAAGTGCATGGCTTGGCTGTGTCACCAGGAAACCCGCACATGATCCGCATTGAATTGCACGTTGAGCTGACCTACGAGATCGACCAGAACGGCGCCGATTTTGTGTTCAACATCCATGCAGCGCACACGCCGCGGCAGACCATTTCGTCGGAGAGCCTGGTGCTGAGCCAGCCTGTCACTCCGCAGATTCACACCGACCCAAGCACCGGCAACCGCTACATGCGCCTGCGCGGCCTGCCGGGTGAGCTGAAGCTGTCGTACATGGCCACCGTGGACATGGCGCACCACCGGGCTGACCCGCTGACACTGGCGGAGGTGCCCATATGCAACCTGCCGCCCGAGGTGATCGGCTACATCTACCCCAGCCGCTACTGCCAGTCAGACCGGCTGGTCAAGATGGCGATCAACGAGTTCGGCCAGCTGTGGCAAGGCCACAGCCGCGTGCAGGCGATCCAGGACTGGGTGAAAAAGCACGTGTCTTTCACCTCCAACACGTCGAACTCCAACACGTCGGCGGTCGACACCTTGATCGAGCAGGTGGGGGTGTGCCGCGACTTTGCGCATCTGATGATTGCCTTGTGCCGCGCGGTCAACATCCCGGCGCGTTTTGCGACCGGCACCGACTATGGTGCCGACCCGGTGCTCGGACCACCCGATTTTCACGCCTATGTGGAGGTGTACCTGGGTGACCGCTGGTACATCTTCGACCCCTCGGGCACCGCCATCCCCATGGCCTTCGTGCGATTCGGCACCGGGCGCGACGCGGCCGATGTGGCCTTTGCCACCATCTTCGGTGGCGTGCGTTCGCAGGCGCCGATGATCCGCGCCTGGGCGGTGGACGACGCCTCGCGCGGCTTCGAGATGCCTTACCGCTGCCGTGAGGCCTTGTCGACCGACGGCAACTAGAGCCTGGTGGGCTTCTAACCCTTGAACGGGTTGGCGGTGGCGAACCACAGGCCGATGCCGGTGGCGATGATGAACGCCCCGTCGAGCACCCCCACCAGCAGGAACACCTTGCCTTGCAGCGGCTCCATCAGCTCGGGCTGGCGGGCCGAGGCTTCGAGGTACTTGCTCGCCATCACGCCCACGCCGAGGCAGGAGCCAATGGCGCCCAGGCCGATCATGTGGCCCACGGCGAGAGGAACGAGGTTGATGCTGTCCATGTGATTTCTCCTTGCTGGTTGGTTCAAGGAGATGGTCGCGCGCGGGGGTGCTTGCCGTCCATGACCTGGGAGGTCATGCGCCCACTCCAGCGGGGCGTGGCGGTGGCGCCCAAAGGGGGCAGGAGCACAGCGACTGGGCGGCTCAGTTGTCGGCCCTGATGTTGCGCGAGCTGATGATCTCGCCCAACAAGCTGGTGTCGGCCTTCATGCGCTGGGCCAGGCCTTCGGGGCCGCTGCCCACCGCCTGCCAGCCGGTGGCGAGCACACGGGTCTGGGTCTCGGGCTTCTTCATCACTTCGGCAATGGCGGCTGCCATGCGCGCCACGATGGGCTTGGGCAGGCTCGCGGGGCCGACCAGGGCAGTCCACACTTCAAGGTCAGTGCCGTTGACGCCGGCTTCGTGCAAGGTGGGCACATCAGGCACCAGGGCGCTGCGTGTGGGTGAGGTGACAGCGATTGCCTTCAGCTTGCCCGCCTTCACCTGCGGCATGGCAATGCCCGGCGGCAGCAGCGACAGGTGGATCTGGCCGCTCAGCAAGGCGGTGGCCACTTGCGGGTTGCCCGGGAAGGGCACGTGCACGGCCGCGATGCCCGATTTGCTCTTCAGCAACTCCATGCCCAGGTGCCCCACCGTGCCGTTGCCGGGTGTACCGTAATTGGCCTTGTCGCCCAGGGCCCGCGCCCACTGCAACAACTCGGCCGGCGTGCTGCCGGTGGCACTGCCCGAGGCGGTGAGCACCAGCGGCGCGGTGCCCAGGAGCGAGATGGGCGCGAAGTCTCTTGCCGGGTCGAACGGGGTAGCGGGGTTGATGAGCTTGGCCACCGTCAGGTTGCCGTTGATCACAATGCCCAGTGTGTGCTCGTCGGTTGCCTTGGCCACCTGGTCGGCGGCGATGTTGCCCGAGGCGCCGGGCTTGTTGTCGACCACCACCGGTTGGCCCAGCACCTGCGACAG
>JACMKW010000693.1 GCA_014379885.1 Rhizobacter sp. | reverse complement strand
GGTGTGATCAAGAGCATCGTGTTCGGCTTCACGGTAACCTTCATTGCGCTGTTGCAGGGCTATGGTTGCAAGCCCACACCGGAAGGCGTATCAGCAGCGACCACGCGTACGGTGGTGATGGCTTCGCTCGCCGTGCTAGCACTTGATTTCGTGCTCACCGCGATGATGTTTTCGATTTGACGGGAGAAATGGCGATGCAAAAAACTCGTCACGACGTGTGGGTGGGGTTGTTCGTGTTGATCGGCGCGGCCGCGGTGCTGTTTCTGGCGCTCAAGGCGGGCAATTTGTTGACTCTGAACTTCGATGAAACCTACCAGGTGGCTGCGAAGTTCGACAACATTGGTGGCCTGAAGCCGCGTGCCGCCGTCAAGAGTGCGGGCGTGGTCGTGGGCCGGGTCGAATCCATCGGGTTCGACGACAAGACCTATCAGGCGCGCGTGGTACTGCAGCTGGAAAAGAAGTTTGCCTTCCCCAAGGACAGCTCAGCCAAGATCCTCACGGCAGGTTTGCTGGGTGAGCAGTACCTGGGCCTGGAGCCAGGCGCTGCCGAGAAGAACCTCGCCGCGGGTGACACCATCACACAAACCCAGTCGGCCGTGGTGCACGAGAATCTGATCAGCCAGTTCCTCTACAACAAGGCAGCAGACGCCGGCTCGACGCCCACCCCACCCGCAGCAGGGGGAGCCAAGAAGTGATGCGCAGGCTGGCGGCGTTTGTCGTGGTCGCCTGGCTGGTGTTGCTCACCGGTTGCGCGACAACAGGCGCTGGCGGGCCCAAGACCGCGGTGCAGAAGGCCGACCCTTGGGAGAGCTGGAACCGCAAGGTCTACGCCTTCAACGATTCGGTTGACGAGGCCGTGGTCAAGCCCGCGGCCATCACCTACACCAAGATCGTGCCGCAGCCGATTCGCCGCGGTGTGAGCAACTTCTTCGGCAACGTGTCCGACGTGTGGTCGGCCCTCAACAACTTCGCACAAGGCAAGTTCGCGAATGGCCTGCAAGACGTGATTCGTGTGGGCACCAACACCTTGTTCGGCCTGGGCGGCTTTCTCGATGTGGCCAGTGAGTTCGGTGCCGACCGGCAAGGTGAAGACCTGGGCCAGACCTTGGGCCGTTGGGGCATGGCGCCGGGCCCGTATGTGGTGTGGCCCGTGCTCGGGCCTTCGACCCTGCGTGATTCGTTGGCCCTGCCGCTTGACATGCAGGTGTCACCAGCCCTGGGTGTCAAGAACGAGATTGGAAAGTCCGCCGTATCGGGCTTGCAGTTGGTCAACCAGCGCGCCAATCTGCTGGGTGCCAGTGGCTTATTGAACGACATTGCGCTCGACAAATACGTGTTCGTGCGAGACGCTTATCTGCAGCGACGCAGAAGCCTGGTGTTCGACGGCGATCCGCCTGAAGTGAAAGACCCTGACGACGATGTGCCCGCTCCGGCGAAAGCCGCTTCTGCGCCGGAGCCGGCTGCATCGGCTGCGGCTGCGGCGGCCTCAGCGGCCTCTCAGGCCAACAAGTGAGCCCGCGCTGTGTTGCTGTCGTGTAATGCTGCCAACCGCGCCGGTACCTGGTGCGTTGAGGGGTGAACTCATTCAGATGAGATACCTCCAACGTGGCCTGATCCTCCGGGTTCACGAACATAAAGGAAAGAAGATGCTTCGCCAACGTTTCATGTCATGGCTTTCCGCCGCTGCTCTGCTGATGGGCGCGGTGCAGGTGGCCCAGGCCCAACAAGCCCCCGATGCCCTCGTCAAGCAGGTGTCCAACGAAGTGCTTGAGGCTGCCCGTGCCGACAAATCCATTCAGGCCGGTGACGTCAACAAGGTCATGGTGTTGGTGGAAGCCAAGGTCATGCCGCATGTCAACTTTCAGCGCATGACCTCTTCGGCGGTTGGCCGCTATTGGCGCCAAGCGACCCCTGACCAGCAAAAACGCCTGCAAGACGAATTCAAGGTCTTGCTGGTGCGCACCTATTCGGGCGCGCTGGCCCAGGTGAGAGAGCAGACTGTCCAGCTGAAGCCGCTGCGTGCAGGTGCCAACGATGCCGAGGTGGTCGTGAAGACCGAAATCCGCGGAAAGGGCGACCCGATCCAGCTCGACTACCGCCTGGAAAAGCTCGCCAGCGGCTGGAAGATCTATGACGTCAACGTGCTGGGCATCTGGCTGGTCGAGAACTATCGCAACACCTTTGCGCAAGAGATCAGCGCAGGTGGCATCGACGGGCTGATTACCAAGCTGGCCGAGCGCAACAAGGCTGCTGCCGGTACCAAGAGCTGAGCATGCTGGTTCTGCCCGCCACCGTGACCACGCTGGAGGCTCGCGACACGCAGCGAATGCTGTCGCAGGCCTTGCAGCAAGAGATCAAGACGCAGAACGAACCGAACGTGACGGTTGATGCCTCCGGCCTGAAGCAATTCGATTCGGCGGCGCTCGCCGTGCTGCTGGAGTGCCAGCGCCTGGCAATCGCCTGGGGCAAGGGCTTTGCGGTGCGCAATGCACCCAAGAAGCTCAGCGAACTGGCACGCCTGTATGGTGTTGACGCTCTGCTGATGCCGCCCGAACCCGCGGCTTCCTGAGCGACCCTTCAGCCTAGGTTTGCGGCGCGTAGCGTTTGCTGCGCAAATTACGCTTGATGTCTTGCAGCATGGGCCGAAGCTCCTTGCCCAGGCGCAGCGCCACGCCGGTGGTCAGGATGTCGATCACCAGCAGGTGCAGCAGGCGCGACACCATCGGGCTGTAGCGGTCGAAGTCTTCGGGGTGATCCACCGGCAGCAAGATCTGGTGTGTGCCCGATTGCCCCATCTGCGCCAGCGGTGAGCCGCTCGCTGTGATGAAGATCGTGGTCGCGCCGCGTTTGCGTGCGATCTCGGCCACGTCGATCAGGTCGCGGCTGCGGCCCGAGTTCGAGACGACCACCGCACAGTCGCCTGGCTGCAGCATGGTGGCGCTCATCACCTGCACATGGCTGTCGGAGATGGCCACCGCGTTCACGCCCAGGCGAAAGAACTTGTGCTGTGCGTCTTGGGCCACGATGCCCGAATTGCCCACGCCGTAGAACTCAATGCGCCTGCCTGCCTTTCCAGCGGTGGCCAGGGCCAGCATGGCACGCTCGAAGGCGTGGCCGGTGGCGTCGTTGCGGTACTTCAGCAGCGCGCTGACCGCGTTGTCGATCACCTTGACGACGATGTCACCGGGCTTGTCGTCTTCGTCCACCGCGCGGTGCACGAAGGGCACACCCACGTTGACGCTGCCTGCGAGCTTGCGCTTGAAGTCGGTCAAGCCGCCATAGCCCACGCTGCGGCAAAAGCGCACCACCGTGGGTTTGCTCACGTGGGCCCGAAGAGCCAGTTCACTGACCGGCGAGTTGGCAAAGGCGCGTGCGTCGGCCAGCACCAGCTTGGCCACACGTTGTTCGGCGGGAGGCAGGGCGGGAATTGAGGCGCGGATGCGATCAAGCATGGCGTTATCGGGCCGCCATCATTGTTCTTCTGACCACGCATAGCCATCGCGCGCGACGAGAGCACTTGCGGCGGCGGGCCCCCACGTCCCGGCCGAATACGGGCGCGGCCCGATGTTGTCTTTCGCCCACGCATCCAGGATAGGTTCGACCCAGCGCCAGGCTTGCTCTTGTTCATCGCTGCGCACGAAGAGGTTGAGCCGACCGGCAATCGCGTCGAGCAGCAGGCGTTCGTAGGCGCCTACGCGGTTCTCGGCAAAGGCCTTGTCGAAGTCCAGATCCAGCGACACCGGTGTCAGTGTCTCCTGTTGGCCGGTGCCCTTGGCGGCGAGCAGGTGCAACTCCAGCCCATCTTCGGGTTGCAGCTTGATCACGAGCTTGTTCGGCTGGTTCACACCCGGGAAGATGCTGTGCGGCGTGGGCCGGAAGTTCACCACGATCTGTGCGTCTCGCTCGGCCAGCCGTTTGCCAGTACGCAGGTAGAAGGGCACGCCGGCCCAGCGCCAGTTCTGTACCTCGGTGCGCAAGGCCACGAAGGTTTCGCACAGGCTGCCCTCGGGCACCTTGGCTTCTTGCAAGTAGCCCACCGCCGGCTTGCCAGCGGCGTTGCCGGCGCGGTATTGGCCACGCACCACATCGCGCGCCACCATCTCTTCGGTGAAGGGCTTGAGCGAGCGCAGCACCTTGAGTTTTTCATCGCGGATGGCGTCGGCGTCGTGGCTGGGCGGTGGCTCCATGGCCACCATGGTGAGCAGCTGCAGCGCGTGGTTCTGGATCATGTCGCGCAAGGCGCCGGTGCGGTTGTAGAAATCACCGCGTGTGCCCACGCCGATGTTTTCGGCCAGCGTGATCTGGATGTTGGCAATGCTCTCGCGCCGCCACAGTGGCTCGAAGAGGGCGTTGCCAAAGCGCAGTGCCATCAGGTTCTGCACCGAAGGCTTGCCCAGGTAGTGGTCGATGCGGAAGGCCTGCGTTTCGCTGAACGAGGCGCGCACCACGCGGTTGATTTCTTGGGCGCTGGCGAGGTCGTGGCCGAGCGGTTTTTCAAGCACCACTCGAACCTTGGGGCCATTGAGCCCGGCGGCAGCCAGCTGCGCGCAGATTTGAGGGAACAGGTGCGGGCTGGTGGCGAGGTAGAGCACTGCGGTGTCGACATTGCGCGCCTCAAGCCACGACTTGAGCTTGCCGTAATCGGCAGGTTGCGAGAGATCCATGCGCAGGTAGTGCAGCAGTTCGGCGAAGCGTGCGAACTCTTCGTCGCTCGGGCGTTTGGGGCCTTCCACTTCCTGGAAACGCTCTTTCAGCCAGGCGCGGTACTTCTCGTCGCTCTGTTCATCGCGCGCCACCGCCAGGATGCGTGCCCCCGCGGGCAGCTTGCCGTGGCGAAACGCCTGAAACAGCGCCGGCATGAGCTTGCGCCAGGTGAGGTCGCCGGTGCCGCCAAAAAAGACCAGATCAAAAGACATGCGTGGGCCGAGAATGTAATTTTGTTTCACCGGAATGATGCCGCGGTTTCTTCGCTGCGTCAAACCGTATCCGAGCTGATCACGGCCTGTGGGCTCGGGTTCTAATGGCGCATTGCCTCAGCAGTTTTGACGGGCCCAGACCATGAACCAACTCGATCAACTCAAGCAATTCACCACCGTGGTAGCCGATACCGGCAACTTCAAGCAGCTCGGTGCATTCGCGCCGCGCGACGCCACCACCAACCCCTCGCTCATTCTCAAGGCGGTGCAGCAGCCCGACTACGCACCGCTGCTCGCAGAGACCGTGGCAGCGCACCGCACCCGCTCCCACGAAGAGCTGGTCGACGAGGTGCTGGTGCGGTTTGGCCGCGAGATCCTGAAAGTGGTGCCGGGCCGTGTGTCCACCGAGGTCGACGCACGGCTGAGTTTCGACACCGCCTGCACCGTGCAGCGCGCTCGCCGCCTCATGGCCTTGTATGAAGCCGCGGGCATTGGCCGTGAGCGTGTGCTGATCAAGATCGCGGCCACCTGGGAGGGTATCCAGGCCGCGCGCATCCTGGAGCGCGAAGGCATCCACTGCAACCTCACGCTGCTGTTTTCGTTCTGCCAGGCGGTGGCCTGCGGCGAGGCCGGTGTGCGGCTCATCTCGCCTTTTGTCGGCCGCATCTATGACTGGCACAAGAAAAGCGCGGGCAGCGCATGGGACGAAAGCACGCAGTCCGGCGCCAACGATCCGGGTGTGCGCTCAGTGCGCCAGATCTACAACCACTACAAGCACTTCGGCATCAAGACCGAAGTGATGGGCGCGAGCTTCCGCAACACCGGGCAGATCCTCGCGT
>JACMKW010000692.1 GCA_014379885.1 Rhizobacter sp. | reverse complement strand
GGTGCCGATGCGCGGCTTCATGCTCAAGCAGACGCGCCAGGCCGACGTGGCGCTGTTCTCGCGCCTGGCCAAGCTGGACGCCAGCGTCAAGGCCGAGGACGTGCCCTTCAAGGTGCTGGTGCCGGCCTTCGTGACCAGCGAGTTGAAGAGCGCCTTCCAGATCGCCTTCCTGATCTTCATTCCCTTCCTCGTCATCGACATGATCGTGGCGAGTGTGCTGATGAGCCTGGGCATGATGATGTTGAGCCCGGTGCTGGTGGCGCTGCCGTTCAAGTTGATGTTGTTCGTGCTGGCCGATGGTTGGAACCTGTTGCTGGGGTCGCTGGCGGCGAGCTTTGCGACATGACGGCCCCCACGTCGCTTCGCTGCCGCCTTGCAGGCCGCGCTGGGCCAGCGGCCCAGCCCCTCGTTAGGCACAAGCAGTCCACCGGACTTCTTGTGTCCGAACTCGGCCCCCCGAGGGGGCGCCTCGCTGGGGGCCCGGCAAAGCCGGTTCCCCGGCGAGTTGCTTGATCGGCGAAACACTTCGCTCTTGCCCACGACGACCTCATCATGGATTCCCAACAAGTCTTCACCTACGGCCAACAAGGCCTGTACCTGCTGCTGATGGTCTCGGCCCCCGTGCTGCTGACCATTCTCGGTGTGGGCCTGCTGGTGAGCATCTTTCAGGCAGCCACGCAGATCCATGAATCAACCTTGTCCTTCGTGCCCAAGCTGATCGCGGCCGTGGCCGTGCTGGCCGTGGCCGGGCCGTGGATGCTGACCACGCTGGTTGAGTACATCCAGCGCACGTTGACTGCCATCCCAAGCGCAGTGGGCTGAGCCGCTGTGCTGACCTTCAGCGAAGCCCAACTGGTGGCGTGGATCACGCCGCTGCTGTGGCCGTTCATTCGCGCTCTGGCACTGTTCAGCACCATGCCCGTGTTGTCTCAGCGCAGCGTGCCCTTGCGAGTGCGGGTCGGCTTGGCCTTCCTGATCACGGTGTGCGCCCAGGCTTCACTGCCCGAGATGCCAGTGGTGGCGCTCGACTCTCCACAGGCGGTGCTGGTGGTGATCCAGCAGGTGCTGATTGGCCTCACATTGGGCTTTGCGGCCCGCATCGTGTTCGCTGCGATCGAGTTCGCCGGTGAGCTGGTGGGCCTGCAGATGGGCTTGAACTACGCAGGCTTTTTTGACCCCTCCACCGGCGGGCAGAACACCGCCGTGAGCCGCTTCTTCGGCGTCACGGTGTCGTGGCTTTTCATCATCATCAACGGCCACCTGCTCATCATCATGGCGTTGGTGCAGAGCTTTCAGGCGTTTCCGGTGGGGCCGGAGCCGTTTGCGTTTCTGCGTGCCTTGCAGCCGCAGGTGTGGGGCGCCGAGATCTTCAAACTCGGGCTGTGGATCGCGCTGCCGATGATCACCATGCTGCTGTTCGTGAACCTGGTGCTGGGCGTGATCTCGCGCGTGTCGCAGCAGATGAACATCTTCGCGATCGGATTCCCCATCACGCTCGGCGTGGGCTTGTTCGGCGTGCTGCTCACGCTGCCGATGATGCAGGCGCCGTTCACGATGGCGCTGGAGCAGATGCTCGCGCACTTTCAGTAGGCCAGTGGCCCCGAGTGATGCCCTGGGCAAGCGGCGTGGCAGTGCGGTGCACCTTGGTCCACAGCAGGTAGGCCCGCAGCGGCAGGCCCATGTTGCTGCTGAACAGGTGCGGCGTCTTCGACGAAATAGTAGGTTGCCCAAGTCGATAGTCTTTCGGTGCGAACCCTGGTTGAACACTGAGTTCTGCTGCAGTCCCTGATGCCAGACGGTAGTCGCGTTGTGTGCACGAGCCAAACCCGGCAGCGAGGGGGCCGAGTGCTGCAAAACTAGGAAGATTCACGGCCTGGCGACTTCCGCATGAAACGGGAAGCAACAAAGTGGATGGGCCTTCCCCTTCTATTCCGGCTCAAGTCTGCGCCGCGTGCCGAAACAATGGGGGAAGCCCGAAAACCTTCCCATGGCCGCCTCCGACCAAGACCGCAACCTGCCCGCCTCGCAGCGAAAGCTCGACAAAGCCCGTAAAGAGGGCCAGGTCGTGCGTTCACGCGACCTCGGCCACTTTGCCGCCATCGCGGCGGGTGGGGCCATGCTGGTGGTGCTGGCGCCGCAGGTGTCGCATTGGTCGGCCAAGCTGCTGAGCAATGGGCTGCGGTTCAATGCGGCGTCGGTCCGTTCGCCGGAGTTCATGCTGGAACGGCTCGGCGAGCTCACGCTGCAGATGATGTGGATCGTGGTGCCACTGGGTCTCTTGATGATGGCGGTGGCGCTGGCCATGAGCGTGGCGGCCGGTGGCTGGGTCTGGACCTTCCAACCCGTCATGCCCAACTTCGGCAAGCTCAACCCGCTGACCGGGTTGCCGCGCATCTTCTCCAAGCAGCAACTCATCGACGCGCTCAAGGCATCAGTGTTGGCGCTGATTCTTGGCACCATCGGCGCGCTCTACCTGCGCGCCAACATCGATACCTTCGGCGGTGCGCTGTCGTTGTCGCTGCCGGCGGCGCTGTCGCATGCCGGCAGCGCCATCGTGGGTGGCATGTTGTTGCTGCTGCTCGCGCTGGCCGCGTTTGCGATGGTCGACGTCCCGCTGCAAAAACACCTTCACGCAGCCAAGCTCAAGATGAGCCACCAGGAAATGAAGCAGGAGCAGAAGGAGACCGAAGGCAACGTCGAGGTCAAGGCCAAGGCGCGGGCGCGCATGCGCGAGATGAACAACCGCCGCATGCTGGCGGCCATCCCGAATGCCGACCTGGTGGTCATGAACCCGACCCACTATGCGGTTGCGCTCAAGTACGACGACGCCAAGATGGGCGCTCCACGCGTGGTGGCCAAGGGCGCCGACCTCATCGCGATGAAGATCCGCGACATCGCCAAGTCGTCGCAAGTGCCGGTGCTGCAGGCGCCTGTGTTGGCCCGTGCGCTGTATGCGCATGCCGAGGTCGACCGCGAGATTCCGGCTGCGCTGTTCGCCGCGGTGGCGCAGGTGCTGGCTTATGTGTACCAGTTGCGTGCCGCACTCACCGGCCGTGTGCCGATGCCGGGTGCGCTGCCCGAACTGAACGTGCCGGCCGAACTCGACCCGCACAACAAACCTGGCTTCGTGCCTGATGAGGTGCTCGAATGAATGGCTTGATGAAGCAAATGCAGGCGCTCCTGGGCCCGCACACCACCGCCATCAAGGCACTGATGGCACCGGTGTTCATCATCATGGTTCTCTCCATGATGGTGCTGCCACTGCCGGCCTTTGCGCTGGACTTGCTGTTCACCTTCAACATCGCGATGGCGCTGATGGTGATGATGGTCGCCGCCTACATGGTCAGGCCGCTCGATTTCTCGGCCTTCCCGACCGTCATCTTGCTGACCACGCTCTTGCGCCTGTCGCTCAACATCGCTTCCACGCGCGTGGTGCTGCTCGAAGGCCACACCGGCCCCGGCGCAGCGGGCAAGGTGATCGAGTCCTTCGGCCACTTCTTGATCGGCGGCAACTTCGCCGTCGG
>JACMKW010000691.1 GCA_014379885.1 Rhizobacter sp. | reverse complement strand
TGCGGTATTCCTCTTCCGTCATGCCCGTCATGCTGCCAGCCATCTGCTGGAAGCTCTTGCCGTCGGTGGCGCCGATCTTGGCCAGGAAGTAGATGTTGCCGCCGAGCGAGATGCAGCGGTTCAGGTCGCGTGCGAGCACGGCCTGCTTCTGCTCTTGGCTCATCGCCCATTCGTCGAGGTAGAGCCGTTCGTTGGCCTTGAAGCGCTCGCGGTTGGCGGCTTTCATCAGCGACATGCAGAACTGGTTGAGGTGGTAGCCCTTGCGTGATTGTTCGGCGTCGAAGATCGTCGTGCCGGGCACGTCGAGATAAAGTTTTTCGAGTGACATGGTGGCTCTCTTGCAGAAGGTTCAGGGTCGGCACTCGAAGCTCGAAGCCTGTGTCACCGGGCCGCTGCCCTTGTAGTGCGAGTGCAGCGGCCAGGCACACAGGGGCCGGGTGTTGGTGGCGCGGAAAGGCGGTGCCAGTTCCTGTTCGGCGAGTTCCAGCCCGACCGGTGCTTGCCCAGCTTCAACCCAGGCGCTCACCGCGCCCAGCAGGTCGACGTTGGCGGGCGCGCCACTGCCAACATGGTCGACACCCGGTGCGGTGTAGAGCCGCATGAATTGATCGACGGTCGGCTGCCCCAGGCGCGCCACCACCGATTCGTAATAACGAATGCCGGCATACGGGCTCTGCGCGTAGTCGGCCATGTTCTCCAGCATCAGCAGCTTGCCGCCGCGCGCGTGAAAGGCCGCGAGGTCGGGGTTGGTCGAATCCATCAGCGCCGAGATCTGGCGCACACGGTCGGCAAAGTCTTCGGGGATGAAACGCCGCACATCGAAGGTCGGGTTGCGTGCATAGAAGTGCTGCACCGCGCCGCTGCCGTACACCCAGGCGATGCTGTTGCTGGGTTGCTGCGGCAGCGTGGGGGCGCTGCTGCCCAACCACCAGGCCGCCCAGCCACCGGTGGGGCCGAAGGCGGGTGTGCCTTCGCCCGAGACGCCCCAGCCGGGGTATTCGGTCACCCCGTTGGCCAGCGCGAAGGGCAGTTTGTACGGCGAGTGCAGTGCCTGCACCGCGGCCACTTGCGTGTCGCTCAGGCAAGCATCGCCGGTGACGCCAGCCGCGCAGCGAAGGCGCGTCACGTCAAAGCGCTGCCGGCAGGCCACCGGGTCGGAGATGAGCCCATCGGCCACGCCGTCGTGGGCGTCGCAGGCGGCGAGCACGGCTTCGTGAACCAGCTTCACCTGGGCGGGGCGAATCCAGGCGTCGCCCATGGTGGCGATGCCGTTGCGTGTGCCGGCCAGTTGCAGGCCGGTCCAGTTGATCACCGGCACGCGGCTCACGATGCCGTCGAAGTCTTGCGGGTAGCGCTGCGCCATGGTCAGGCCTTCGCGCCCGCCCTCGGAGCTGCCGATGAAGTAGAGCTTTTGCGGCCCGCGGCCGTAGGCGCGCTGCATCAGCTGCACCGCCACGTCGCGCAGTTTCTTGTATGAGGCATGGGCAAAGTTTTGCAATGCTTCGTCGTTGGTGGCGAAGGCTTGTGGCGGCACGCCGGGTTGGTTCTGGTGACCTGAGTCGGTGCCGTAGGTCACGTAGCCTTGTGCCAGTGGCGCGGGCTGGTCATACAGCCCCGTGGGTTGCAGGCCCAAGCCGGTGATCAGCACCCCGTTGAAGCCGCCGCCACCGTATTGCACCGAGCGGCCGTTCCACTGTGTGGGCAGGTTCACCTGGAACAAGATGGGCGGCGCAGCCACGTCCACCGGCGCGATGCGGCCCAGCACACGGCAATGCTGTGGCGCGGCCGGTGTGATGCGCGAACCCGGGGTCGGCCCACGTGCGGCCACGCTGAGCGGTGTGGGTGCGATCAACGCAACCGAGTCGATGCTGGCGCCGCTGGTGGGCAGGCCGATGCGGGTGGCTGCAATCGGGAAAACCAATGCCGCGCAGGCCGCCGTGGGGTCGCTGCCTTGCAGCAAGGGGCCGTTGCTGGTGCAGGCGGCCAGTGCAAGCAAAGCTGCGACAGCAAGCGTTTTTTGTGTGCGCATGGGGTGTCTCCTTCAGGCCCAGTAGAGCCGCATCGGGTTGTCGACCAGCAGCTTCTTCTGGAGCTCAGGCGTGGTGGCGATGTGCGGGATGAAATCAACCAGCAGCCCGTCGTCGGGCATGTGGTCCTTGAGGTTCGGGTGCGGCCAGTCGGTGCCCCACAACACGCGGTCGGGAAAGGTGTCGACGATGCGGCGGGCGAAGGGGATTACATCGTTGTACGCGTTCTGCTCACCATTCAAGGCCGGTGGGCCGCTCACGCTCAGGCGCTCGGGGCAGCTGACCTTGCTCCACACGTTGGGGTGCTCGCGCATGAACTTCACGAACAGCTCGAACTCCGGGCCGTCGATGGGCTTGCTCACATCGGGCCGGCCCATGTGGTCAACGACGACGGTGGTCGGCAAGGCGGTGAAAAAGTCCCACAGCTCGGGCAGATCAACGGCTTCGAAATAGATCACCACATGCCAGCCCATGGGGGCGATGCGCGCGGCGATTTCCATCAGCTCGTCTTTGGGCGTGAAGTCGACCAGGCGCTTGACGAAGTTGAAGCGCACGCCGCGTACGCCGGCATGGTGCATGCCTTGCAGTTCGTGGTCGGTGACGGTGCGCTTGACCGTGGCGATGCCGCGCGCCATGCCGTTCGAGTGGATGAGCGCATTCACCATCGCACGGTTGTCGACCCCATGGCAAGTGGCCTGCACCACCACGTTGCGCTCAAAACCCAGGTGGTCGCGCAGCGCATAGAGCTGCTGCTTGGAGGCGTCGCAAGGCGTGTACTTGCGCTCGCGGGCGTATGGGAATTCGGCGCCGGGGCCGAACACGTGGCAGTGCGCATCCACGCTGCCGGGCGGCAGCTTGAAGGTCGGTTTGGATGGGCCGGCGTACCAGTCGAGCCAGCCGGGGGTTTTGGTGAATTCCATTTGTGGTCAGGCCTCTCGCCGGGCCGCCCCAAGGGAGGCCTGCGCCCCCTTGGGGGGCAGTGAACAAAGTGAGCGTGGGGGTTGTCGATTCATTTCAGTCGAGCGGCTTGAACTGGGCCAGGATGCGGTCGGCCTCGGTGCGCCAGTCGGCGCTGCGCGCGAATTCGGGTGTGCCTTTCGGGCCGAAGAGGCTAGCGTCGGCGAGGTCGGCAACCCAGGCCTGGCGATCTGCGGTGCCGCTGGCCGACCAGGGTTCCAGGCCGGCGTCACGCACGGTCTGTGCGACCTCCCGCACTTCTTCGCTGCGGCGCCGGCCGTGTTCGATCACCCGCTGGAAGAAATAGGCGCCTTGTTTTTCCCAATCGATGCCGGGGAAGGTTTCTTTCAGCGAGGCGAGCACAGCGTCTTCCACGCCATAAGCGCGCGCGGTGGTGAAGCTTTCAATGACCATGGCTTCGAGCCCCTTGATCATCACGCTGCGGCACATCTTGGTGGCCGAGGCCACGCCCAGTTTGTCGCTGGCGTGTTTGGCGTCGAAGCCGAGGGCGTTGATGAGCGGCAGCAGCTCGGCTGCGTCGGGGCCGCCGAGGAGCAGCGGCACCTTGATGCGGTAGGGCGGGATGGAGGTCATCACCGCGCCTTCGACGTAGCGGCCACCGGCGGCGGCAATGAGCCCGGCCGCCCTGATCTTGGCGCCGGGTGAGGCGGAATTGAAATCGAGGAAGAAGGCAACTCGCTTGATCGCCGGTGCGCAGGCTTGGGCCACTGGCACAGCTTGGCTGGCGGTGACGGCGCTGATGATGAAGTCGACCTCGGCCACCAGATCGGCATGTGATTCGAACATCGTCACGCCGTGCTCGGCCGCGTGCTGGCGCAGCGGCGAGCCGGCCTCGCTGCCGAGCTGCAGGTCATGCGCGCTGACCTTCACGCCTTGCGCGCGCAGGTCTTCGGCCAGGATGCGGCCGACCTCGCCGTAGCCTATGAGGCCGATATGCCATTGCATGGGGTTGGTGTTCATGACGTGTCTTCCAAGTGCAAAGCCCGCTCAGCCTGAGGTATCGAAGGCCCGCGCAGGCCGTGCAGGGCTTCGATA
>JACMKW010000690.1 GCA_014379885.1 Rhizobacter sp. | reverse complement strand
GCGGCTTTTCTGACGCGTGTCCCAGTCGAGCACCACCGTGGCGGCGCGTTTGAGCAGGGATGGCGCGAGACCGTGGCCGTGGGAAATGAGCTTGTTGATGTTGAGCATCGCGGCAGTGTCGCGCAAATCTCGGGCCTGGCCCGAGCCAGGATGCCCGACAACCAAATCAGGTAATGCGAATGGGGTAATGCGAATCATTCCTGATACGATTCGCTACTTCGCCCTGCTGAAGCACTTTCCCGGAGCAAACCCACCATGAAAACTCTCGTGCACACCCTGGCTGCCACCGCCTTGCTGATGGCCGGCGCTGCCCAGGCGCAGGTGGTCAACCTGTACACCGCGCGCCACTACCAGACAGATGAAGCGCTGTACGCCAACTTCACCAAAGAAACCGGCATCAAGGTCAACCGCATCGAGGGCAAGGAAGACGAGCTGCTCGAACGCATCAGGAACGAAGGCGCCAGCAGCCCGGCCGATGTATTCATCACGGTGGACGCCTCGCGCCTGGAGCTGGCCGACAAGGCCGGCATCTTCCAGCCGGCCCAGTCGAAGGCGCTTGAAGCGCGCGTGCCGGCGAATCTGCGCACGCCGAACTGGTTGGCTTTCTCGACCCGTGCGCGTGTGATCGTCTACAACGCCAAGGCCATCAACGCCGACTGGGTGCAAAGCTACGAAGACCTGGCCAACCCGCGCTTGAAGGGCCAGATCTGCGTGCGCTCCGGCTCGCACCCTTACAACCTCTCGCTCGGCGCCGCACTGCTCACGCACGACGGCGAGGCCAAGACCGAGGCCTGGGCCAAGGGCTTGGTGGCCAACCTGGCGCGCTCCCCCAAAGGTGGCGACACCGACCAGCTGCGCGCCGTGGCCGCTGGAGAGTGCGGCGTGGCACTGGCCAACAGCTACTACGTTGCCCGCATGATGCGATCCACCAAACCCGAAGACGTGAAAGACATGGCCGGGCTGACAGTGGTATGGCCCAACCAGAAGAGCTGGGGCACGCACGTCAACGTGTCGGGCGCTGGCGTGGTGAAGACCTCGCCCAACAAGGCCAACGCGGTCAAGTTCCTCGAATACCTGGCCAGCGATTCGGCCCAGGCTTACTTTGCCGACGGCAACAACGAGTGGCCGGTGGTCAAGAGCGCGGCGGTCAAGAACCCGGCGCTAGAGAAGCTGGGCCCGTTCAAGGCCGACGAACTGCCGGTGGAAAAGTGGGCGCCCAACACCGCTGCCGCACAGAAGATCTTCGATCGTGCGGGATGGCGCTGAAGCTTTTGCAAGACCGGCTCAGGGCCGGTCTTTCGCGATCTGACGGCACAGCACGATCATCGGTAATAGGCCCACCACCACGATTGCGAGCGACGCGGTGGAGGCTTCGGCCAAACGCTCGTCCGACGCCAGCCGGTAGGCCTGCGTTGCCAGCGTGTCGAAGTTGAAGGGCCGCATCACCAGCGTGGCGGGCAACTCCTTCATCACGTCGATGAACACCAGCAGCCCGGCGGTGAGCAGGCCGCGCCGCAGCAGCGGCACATGCACGCGGCGCAGCGTGTTGGCAGGGGTGAGGCCCAAGCTGCGGGCGGCGTCGTCCATGTGCGGCGTGACGCGGTGCAGCGCAGCGTCCACCGTCTGCAAGGCCGAAGCCAGAAAGCGCACCACGCAAGCGAACACCAGCGCGGCGATGCTGCCGGTGAGCAGCAAACCCCCTCGCCATCCAACATTGGCCTGCAACCACTGCACCAGCCCGTTGTCGAAACGCGCCACCGGGATCAGCACGCCGACGGCGATCACCGAGCCAGGCAGCGCGTAGCCCATGCCGGCCGTCCAGTGCGCGAGGCGAGTCGCGGGGCCGGCGTCAAGCCGGCGCGCATAGGCCACCAACAGGGCCAGGCCCACGGCAAGCGCGGCGGTGAGTGACGACACCAGCAGGCTGTTGCGTGCCAGCTCGAAGAAGCGCGCGCCGATTTGCGTGTCGCCCTGAGTCAGCGCCATGTGCAGCAACACGCCGCAGGGCAGCGCAAAGCCCACCAGCAACGGAAGGCAGCAGGCGACAACCGCAGCCGCTGCACGCCACCCCGTGAGCCGCGGGCCGCGTGGGGGCTGCCTGCGCAGGCCGGTGCCGTGATAGCG
>JACMKW010000689.1 GCA_014379885.1 Rhizobacter sp. | reverse complement strand
GCGTGCGCAAGCTGCCGAAGGACGAGTGGCCGGCGATCATCGACAAGTACCTCGTCATGGTCGACCTCAAGGACCATCGCCACAAGTTTCCCGCGCAGCTCTCGGGCGGAATGCGCCAGCGCCTGCAGATCGCGCGCAACCTGGTCACCCGTCCGCGCCTGGTGTTGATGGACGAACCCACTTCGGGGCTCGATGTTTCGGTGCAGGCCAAGCTGCTCGACCTGATCCGCCTGCTGGTGGCGCGCATGCACCTCTCGGCCCTCATCGTCACGCACGACCTCGGTGTGGCGCGGCTGCTGGCCCACCGCACGCTGGTGATGCGCGAGGGCCGCATCGTCGAACAAGGCCTCACCGACCGCGTGCTCGACGACCCGCAGCATGCGTATACGCAGCTATTGGTGTCGTCGGTGGTGGCGCCGTGATGGAAATGGCCCTGCTCGCACAGCATCACAGCCCGCTCCGGCAGCTCAGCTTCGCCCACCACCACCCGCTCAGCCTGAGCGGTCGGTGATATGCAGGCACGACACACTCATTCCACACCATGCTCCAAGTCCGATCCCTCTCCAAACACTTCACCCTGCACCTGCGCGGCGGCCTTGAACTACCGGTGCTGAAAGACGTGTCGCTCAGCGTCGAACCCGGCGAATGTGTGGCTTTGCTCGGCGCCTCGGGCCAGGGCAAGTCGACGTTGATGAAGTGCCTGTACGGCAGCTACGGCGCTGACAGCGGCGCCATCTGGCTCCATGCACAAGAGGGCCGCATTGACATCGCCGCGGCCACACCGCAGCAAATGCTCAAGCTGCGCCAACGTGACATCGCCTACGTGAGCCAGTTCTTGCGTGCCGTGCCGCGTGTGCCGGCGCTCGATGTGGTGGCCGAGCGCTGGCTGCAAGCGCGCCCCGAGCAAGACGCCGATATTTTGCAAGCAGCGGCTCGTGACGAAGCGCGTGCACTCTTCAAGCGCCTGAATCTGCCAGAGAGCCTGTGGGAGCTGCCGCCCGCCACCTTCTCGGGCGGTGAGCAGCAGCGTGTAAACATCGCACGCGGTTTCATCGAACCGGCCAAGCTGCTGCTGCTCGACGAACCCACGGCTTCGCTGGATTCGGCCAACCGCCGCGTGGTGATCGAGCTGATCCACGAAGCGCGTGAGCGCGGCGCGGCGGTGGTGGGCATCTTCCACGACGAAGAAGTGCGCGACGCGGTGGCCACCCGCTGTGTTGCCTTGAATCACTGAAAGGCCTGAGATGAGCGACCTGATTTTGAGCAACGCGCACATCGTGCTCGCCAACGAAGTGCTGCTGGGCAGCCTGCGGGTACGCGATGGTGTGATCACCGACATCACGCCCGGCCCCACTACGGCAGCGAACGCGCACGACTTGGGTGGCGACTTCCTGCTGCCCGGCCTGGTGGAGGTGCACACCGACAACCTGGAACGCCACGTCACGCCGCGGCCCAAAGTGAACTTCCCGATGCTGGGTGCCGTGCAAGCGCACGACGCCGAAGTGGCCGCCGCCGGCATCACCACCGTGCTCGACGCCATCGGCGTGGGCGACCCTTATGGCGACGGCTTTCGCTCACGCGACCAGAGCGCGTTGCTGGACGTGCTGGACACGTTGGCAGCCGCCGGCCTGCTGCGCGCCGATCACCTGATTCACGTGCGCTGCGAGCTGCCGGCACCGAACGCGCAAGAACTCTTTGCGCCCTTTGCGCGCCACCCGCGCTTGCGTCTGATCTCGCTGATGGATCACACCCCCGGCCAGCGCCAGTGGACCGACATCGAACACGCCCGCATCTACTACACCGGCAAGAAAGGCTGGAGCGATGCGCAGTTCAACGACGAGATGCGCATCGCGCCGCAGCGTCAAGCGGAGCACGCACAACCCAACCGCGCCTGGTTTACCGACTTCGCGCGTACGCATTCAGTCGCTCTGGCCACGCACGACGACACCACCGTCGAGCATGTGGACGAGGCCCGTGCGCTGGGTGCCAGCATGAGCGAATTCCCCACCACGCTGGCAGCCGCGCGGCGGGCCAAGGCACTGGGCCTGTGCACCGTGGCGGGCGCCCCCAACGTGATCCGCGGCGGCTCGCACTCGGGCAACGTCTCGGCGTTGGAGCTGGCGCGTGAGGGCGTGCTGGATGCGCTGTCGTCCGACTACGTGCCGAGCAGCCTTTTGCAGTCAGCGTGGCGGCTCACGCAAGAGGGTGGCTTCTCGCTGCCCGAAGCGGTGAGCGTGGTCAGCCGGCACCCGGCGCGGGCAGTGGCCTTGAGCGATCGTGGGGAGATCGCGGCAGGCCTGCGGGGCGATGTCATCCGGGTGAAGGCGCTGGGCGACCACCCGGTGGTGCGAGAGGCGTGGGTGCTGGGGCGGCGGGTGGTGTGAACGACCTGAAACGGCCCGGGCACGATGACGTGCCCGGGCCGATCAAAAAGGCGAAAACCTCTTCACCGTGCGGCAGCCCTGCCGCACGAAACGCACGGGTGGCGTTTAGCGGTAGACGTCCTGAGCCCGGCTGGTCGTCCAGGTGTTGTGGATGTAGTCCGCGTCGTCATCGTTGCGTGGGCTGAAGCCCATCAGGATGCCACCCTTGCGGATGCCTTCGTCGTAGCGTTTCACACGCTCTTCGGGCATGCCCCAACCCACCAGCGCGCCGACCAATCCACCGGTGGCAGCGCCTGCGCCGGCGCCGGCAATGGCAGCAGCCAGCGGACCAGCGATCACCAGGCCCAAGCCCGGGATGGCGATGGAGGTACCCACCGCAGCGACGG
>JACMKW010000688.1 GCA_014379885.1 Rhizobacter sp. | reverse complement strand
GACGATCTTCGACTTCGGGATGTCGAGGTCGAAGTTTTCATACAGCGGCCAGCCGGCGAAATATTTCGTCAGGCCGCGGATGGTGATGTGCGTGCCGGCGGGGCCGGGCTCGAACTTCGGCGTCGGCACGTCGGCGAACACGGGGCCATTGAGTACTGCATTCATCTTCCGCTCCAGTGAACAATGCGGCGCTCCACCAGCAGGAAGAGCACGTTGAGCGCATAACCGAGCGCACCGGCGGCCAGGATGGAGGCGTACATGTCGCGCACGTTCATCACCTGCTGTGAGTTGATGATGCGGTTGCCCAGGCCGCTGTCGGCGCCAATGAACATCTCGGCCACGATCACGATCACGAGCGCCATCGACACCGCCGAGCGCAGGCCGACGAAGCTCGGTTGCAGGCTCTCCCAGATCAGCACGTCCTTGAACACCTGCCAGCGGGTGGCGCCCATCACCTTGGCTGCCATCACACGTTGTTTGCGCGCGTTCATCACCCCGTAGGCGCTGTTGAAGACGACGATGAGCAGCGCGCCAAAGGCCGCGATGGCCACCTTGTTGACGTCTGACACACCGAAGATCATCAGGAACAGTGGGATGAGTGCCGACGACGGCGTGGAGCGAAAGAAGTCGATCAGGAACTCCACGCTGCGGTAGGCCTTCTCTGAGCTGCCCAGCAGCACGCCGAGTGGCATGCCCACGGCGGCTGCAATCAGGAACGCCTGCACCGTGCGCCACACGGTGACGGCAAAGTCGATGAGCAGCGGGCCACCGGCCAGGCCGCTGATCAATGCACCGAGTGCCGCCATGGGTGGTGGCAGCAATATGGCCTTGATTAGCCCCAAGCGCACGACCAGGTCCCACACGATGAAGAGCACGATCGGGCCGATGAAGGGCAGTGCCTTGTCCCAGCTCAGCTTGCGTGCTGCGGCCACGGGTGCGTTGGCGGAGGGTGGTGACCAGGGTTTGGTAGTTGTGGCCGGTTCGGCCGCTGCAGCGGTGGTGGTGGCGTCCATCATGTCACCGCCGGGCGGCCCCAAGGCGACATGCGCCCCCTTGGGGGCAGTGCAGCCGCGAAGCGACAAACGTGGGGGTAGTCATGTTGTCAGCCCTTGTAGAGCATCGAGTCGACCATCAGCCGCGACGAGAAGATGCCCTTGTCGGAGAACAGGTCGAAGAACTTCTGGAAATGCGCCACGTCGGCCGACGTGAACTCGTTGTACATGGTGTAGGCGGCCAGCGGTACTTCGCTGGTCAATGCGCCTTCGATCGCGGTGTAGCCCTTGAGGTACTGGCGCGCTTCGCTCGGCTTGCTGCGCACATAGGCCACGCCCTTGCCATAAGCGGCGATGAACTTCTTGGCATGGTCCGGGTTCGCCTTGATGAAGGCCGTGGCGAGCGAGGCCGAGCCGCCGAACCACGGGGCCATCGGGTCTCCCAGGATGTAGCGTGCAATCACGCCCGCTTCGAGCACGCGGGTGGTGCCGTTCATGCGGCCGATGGTGCCGGTGGGCTCCAGCGTGTAGGCGCCGTCGAGTTGGCCTGCGGCAAGTGCGGCCACGTGCTGGCCGATCGGCAGCTCGACCACCGTGGCACCGGTGGCGCCGCCGCGCTCGAGCACCGTCTTGGCGAGCGTCACGTTCTGGATGCCAGGGCCGGAGCCGATGCGCTTGCCCTTCAGGTCGGCCATGGTCTTGGCAGGGCTGGCCACCGGCACGATCACTTCGTCGAGCACGTTTTTCACGTTGCTCGGGTTGGAGCAG
>JACMKW010000687.1 GCA_014379885.1 Rhizobacter sp. | reverse complement strand
CCGGGTTCGATGACCAGCCTTACGTCTTTCAGCACCTCGGGTTCGTTGTCGGAGTAGCGAAAGCTCACGTTGCGCAATTCCAGGCGCGCGGGCAGCTCACCTTCGCGTGCCGGCACATCGGGCTCGGCCTCGGGCGAGGTGAGCACGATGTCGGCCAGGCGCTCACCTTGCAGCTTGAGCATCTTCAGCTCGACCATCTTGTCGATCAGGCCACTCACGCGCAGCGCAAACGTTTCCTTGTAGGCAAAGAATGCGAACAGCATGCCCACCGAGAAACGGTGATCCATCACCAGCAGCGCACCGACCCAGATGACCGCGATGCGCTCCAGGCCGAACACCAGCTTGTGCATCACGCTGAACATCAGGTCGAGCTTGCGGGTGGCGATGTTGGCGTTCATCGCATCGACCACACGGTTCATGAACTGCGCCTGGCGGTCTTCTTGCCGGTTGAAAAGTTTGATCGACTGCACGCCACGCAGCGACTCCAGGAAGTGCGTGGAGCGTTTTGCGTCGTGCACGATGGCTTCTTCGGTCGCATCGCGCTGCGGGCGGAAGAAGGCCCAGCGCAGCAAGGCGTAGGCGGCCACGCTGCCGAAGGCGATGGCCGTGAGCGTGACGCTGTAGAAGCACATCACCGCAAAGGTCAGCACCACCAACAGGCCGTCGAGCACCGCTTCGATGAAGCTGGTGGTCAGCGTCTGCTGCATCTGCTGGATGGCACCGAAGCGCGACATGATGTCGCCGGTGTGGCGCTTCTCGAACCAGCTCACCGGCAGGCGCATCAAGTGCGCAAACACGTTCGACAGCCACTGCAAATTGAGCGTGGCCGACAGGTACAACACCGCCCACGAGCGAATGGCGGCGGTGGCCACCTGCACCAGCACCAAGAGGCCGAAGCCCACACCCAGCGTGACCAGCAAGTCACGGTCAGCGCTGACCAGCACGGTGTCGACCGTCCATTGCATGAAGAACGGCGACAACAACATGAAGGCTTCAAGCGCCAGTGCCAGCACGAAGATCTGGCCGAGCGAACGCCTGAGCCCCACCACATGGCCCAGCAGCTGGCGGGTGCTCACGGCCTGCTTCTCAACCTGGGGCTTGAAGTCAGCCGCAGGTGACAGCTCCAGCACCACGCCGGTGAAATGTTTAGCCACCTCGGCCAGGCGCAAACGGCGCACACCGCGCGCCGGGTCGTGAATCGTGGCCCAGTCGCCACGCAATTCGGTGAGCACGACGAAGTGGTTCAAGTCCCAATGCAACACGCAGGGCAGCTGCAGCTGCGGCAGGTGTTCCATCTCGGCGCGAAGCGGGCGTGGGCTCAGCTGCAACTGGGTCGACATGCGCACCAGGTCGATCATCGTCACGCCCTTGAGCGACAACGAAAAGCGCTTGCGCAAGGTGGCCAGGTCGGTGCTCAGGCCATGGCGCGCCGCGACCATCGCAAGACACGCGAGGCCGCATTCAGCGGCCTCGGTCTGCAAGATCAGCGGGACACGGCGCCCGCCCAAACCAAGGTTGAGACCGTCCAGCATCACACGCGGCCCGCGATGCTCAGCACGGGCTCGAAGATCCATTCGATCAGGCGGCGGCGATCGAGCAGCACGTCGGCGTCGAGCTGCATGCCGGCTGCCAGCGGCTGTGCGAGGCCGTAGGCCTGCACGGCTTGGCGATCCAGTGCGACGGTGATGCGGTAAAGCGGCTCATTGCTCGCCGGCAAGGCCAAGCCTGCCAGCTCTGCCGCTTGCAACGGCGTGCGCGACACCTGCATCACGTGGCCAGCCTGGTGGCCGAACTTCTGGTACGGGAAGGCCTGGTAGCGCAGCAGCACCGCCTGCTCGGAACGCACAAAACCCACCGCGCTCGACGGTGCAAACAAGTGCGCCTGAAGCCGCGCATCCGACGGCACCAGGCTCGCCAGCGCCGTGGCCGGTGTGGCGGGCTGGCCACGCTCGGCCAGCACCGAGGTCATCACACCGTCTTGTGGCGCCCGGATCACGATGCGGGTCTGGGCTTCGTTTTCGGCTGAGCGTTGGGCGAGCAAGGCCAGATCACGGTCGATCTGGCCCAATTGCGTTTGCGTACGCAGCGGCAGCTCGCGAAGCTGCGCTTCCAGGTTGCCAATTTCGCGTTGCTGCGCCGTACTCTGGCGCTCCAGCCCTTGCAGCTGCGCGCGCAAACCCAGCACCTCTTCGGCCTTGGTTTGCACCTGGGCCGACGACACAAAGTTTTCATTGCGCAACGATTCAAGCCGGGCCTGGGCTTGCTGCGCCAGCACGAGGCGCTCGCGTTGCAAATCGGCCTCTTTGCCGATCTGCGCCTGCTCACGCTGCATGTCGCCGATTTGTCGCTGCAGTGCAGCAGATTGCGACTGCTGCAGCTTGGTTTGTTGCTTGCTCGCGTCTTGCAGACTGCGCTCACGCGCAGAGAGGCTGGACTGCACGGTCGCCTGCGTGTCACCCGTGAGCGTGGCCCGCTCCAGCGACAGCACAAACAACACATCACCCTGCTTCACGGCTTGGCCTTCCACCACATGGCGTTCGACGACCGTGGCTGGCTGAGGCGTCACCAGCCGGATCACACCGCGGTCTGGCACCAGGTAGCCCGTGACGCGCGCCTTGCGCGTGTACTCGCCGAGGCTGAGGTACGACGCCACCACCACCGCCGTGCCGGCCACGAATGCAGTGAGTACTGCAAACGACACCGGGCGGATCAGCTGAATGCTGCCCAGCCAGCCCTGGCGTCGGCCTTCGACGACTTCAGGGCGGAAGAGGGAGGACATGGAGGATCGGCCTGCAGTTGGCTGGTCGCAGAAGACGATTCGACAAGCGCGAGCGGCCTACACGTCACCAGTTGGTATTGGGAGCCAAACCACCGCCGACTTGGCGGAGAGCGTCAAGGCCCAGAGGCATCGGCGCAGGCTGCTTCGCGCCAGGCAGGGCGGCAGAGCCGTGAGCCGGAACAGAAGGAGTGGCGGGGACGGTTTGGTTCGTGGTCGGCTGCATGACTGCTCCTGTTGGACGAGGTGCACGAAACGTTGTGCACAGGTGTCATTCCAACAGTGACAGCAACGCGTGGTAACTGTCAGCTCTTACAGGGTGGCAGGTGGTTCAAACCCGCAATTCAGCGAATCATCCCCAAGCGCAAAGCTTTCAGTACGGCCTGGTGCTTATTGACGCACCCCAACTTGTGCATTGCGTTGTTGGCATGCAAGACGGCGGTTCGCTCGCTGATGCCCAATACATTGGCAACCTCCCAGGCCGTCTTGCCCTCCATAGTCCACCGCAAGGTTTCCAACTCACGGGGGGTCAGTGAAGGTGCATGAGGCTCAGAGGTCGCCGGGAGCAGAGTGCGCATCGAGGCCTCTTGTGCGTGCACTGCAAAGAGCTGCAGCGATGCCACCATGCGCGTTACTTCAGTTGGATCCTTCGGCAAGGGCTGGTCTCGATCGACGCCAAGTAGAAAATGCCGGCCCTCCGGCATGTGCAGCGCCAGTGATATGCCGTACCGGTAGCCAAATCGCGCCTGCTGTTCCCACTTGTCAGCGTGACCCGCATGGATGTAGGTCGACTGATCCCAAATGATGGGCACGCTCTTCGTCTTGCAATGCTGCATTACCGGG
>JACMKW010000686.1 GCA_014379885.1 Rhizobacter sp. | reverse complement strand
TAAGAAAGAGTGCAATGCCGAAACTCACGGGCACTGCGATCACCAGCGCGATCAGCGAGGTCATCAGCGTGCCGTAGATCATCACCAGGCCACCGTACTTGTTCTGCACGGGGTCCCATTCGCTGGTCCACAGGAAGCTGAGCCCGTATTCCTTGATCGCGGGTGCCGCGCCAATGAGCAGCGATACGATGATCCCGGCCAGCAGCAGCAGAGTGAGGATGGCGGCGCTGTGCGCCAGCACCGAGAACACCGTGTCGGCCCAAGCCGCAGAACGCCGGGTCTCGGGAGGGCGCCCCACCGGGTCAGAGCGTTGCATCTTGTCCGGCTCGTAGTGAGATGCAGGAAGTGTAGCGGCCACGGCCCCTCCGAAATGACAAGCGGTGGGCCCGTATGAGCGGGCGGCCACCGCGTTCGATCAGCTATGGCTGACGACTACTTGAACGAGACTTGCTTGCCCGATGCGTCTTTGATGTCGCCCCACTGCTTGCGCACCAAGTTCTTCACCGCTTCCGGCAGCGCCACGTATTCCAGTTCGGCCGCCGCTTGGTCACCATTGACATAGGCCCACTCGAAGAATTTGAGCGCTGCGCTCGCTTGAGCCGGCTTGTCCTGCGCCTTGTGCATCAGGATGAAGGTGGCGCCAGTCAGTGGCCAGGACTCTTTGCCCGGCTGCTCGGTCAGCACCTGGTAGAAGCTCTTGTTCCAGTCGGCACCAGCTGCTGCGGCCTTGAAGTTGGCGTCGTCCGGGGTGGCGTAGTTGCCGTCCTTGTTCTTCAACAAGGTATAGGTCATCTTGTTCTGCTTGACGTAGGCGTACTCGACGTAGCCGATCGAGTTGGGCAGGCGGCTGACGAATGCGGCCACACCCTCGTTGCCCTTGCCGCCAGCACCTGCAGGCCAGTTGACGGCGGTGCCTTCACCCACCTTGGTCTTCCACTCTTCGTTCACCTTTGAGAGGTAGTTGGTGAAGATGAAGCTGGTGCCCGACGCATCGGCGCGGCGCACCACCGCGATGGTTGCATCCGGCAGGGGAACACCGGGGTTGAGTGCTGTCAGCGCCGGGTCGTTCCACTTGGTGATCTTGCCGAGGTAGATGTCGCCCAGAACTGCGCCCGTGAGCTTGACTTGACCCGACTTGATGCCCGTGATGTTGATCACCGGAACCACACCGCCGATGACCGTGGGGAATTGAACCAAGCCGTCCTTTTGGAGGGCATCGTCCTTGAGGGGCATGTCGGACGCGCCGAAGTCGACCGTCTTGGCACCGATCTGCTTCAGCCCTGCACCCGAGCCGACCGACTGGTAGTTGATTCGGGCGCCACTGACCTTGTTATAGGAATCGGCCCATTTGGCGTAGAGCGGTGCCGGGAATGACGCACCGGCGCCGGTGACGTCTTGCGCCAGCGCTGCCGTGGACACCAGGCCGAGGGCGATCGTGGTCGCGGCGAATCGAATAGGGAATGATTTCATGTCTGCACCTTTCCAGTGAGCTGGCTGATGGAATGGTGCAGACTGTAAAAGTCGTATGTGACATGGACGTGACACATGCGAACAGCATGTCACAGTCACATGACAGTCATGCAATGGTCACAAAGCGCTTCAGGCGCGGAAACGCTTGGCCAACCGCTCTGCGCAATCTTGGGCCTGGCTTGCATCGCGCGCCTCGACCATCACCCGAACCAGCGGCTCGGTGCCCGATGCACGGATCAACAGGCGCCCGTTGTTGCCGAGCTCACGCTCCACCTGGGCCTGCGCTTCGGCCAGGCCGGCTGCGGCTTTCCAGTCTTGCCCGGGCTTGAGACGCACGTTGATCAGCACTTGAGGGAATAGCGTCACTGGTGCCAACAGTTCGGCGAGCGACCTGCCGCTGCGGCTGACAGCTTGCAGCACCTGCAACGCACTCACTATGCCGTCGCCGGTGGTGTGCTTGTCGAGCACCAGCAGGTGGCCGGAGCCCTCGCCGCCGAGCAACCAGCCACGGTCGGCCAGTTCTTCGAGCACGTAACGGTCGCCGACCTTGGCACGGACGAACTCGATGTCACAGGCCTTGAACGCGACCTCGACCGCCATGTTGGTCATCAACGTGCCCACGGCCCCAGGAACGCGCTGCCCCTGAGCGAGCCGATCGGTGACCATCACATACAGCAGTTCATCCCCGTTGTAGAGCCGGCCAGTGGAGTCGACCAGCTGCAGGCGGTCGGCGTCACCATCGAGTGCCACACCGTAGTGGGCCCCGCTCTCACGCACCACCTTGACCAGGGCGGCCGGTGCGGTGGCACCGAAACCGGCGTTGATGTTCGTGCCGTCGGGGCTGCACCCGATGCGCACCACCTCAGCACCGAGCTCATGAAATACCTCAGGCGCCGTCTGATAGGCCGCACCATGGGCGGCGTCAACGACGATCTTCAGACCCTTGAGTGACAAGTCGTTGCCGAACGTGCTCTTGCAGAATTCGACATAACGCCCGCGAGCGTCTTCAATGCGTTTGGCCTTGCCCAGCTGGGCCGACTCCACCCAGTGCGGCGCCTCGGCCAAGGCGGCTTCGACCTGCCGCTCCCAGTCGTCAGGCAGCTTCTCGCCTCGTGCTGAAAAGAACTTGATGCCGTTGTCAGCATAGGCGTTGTGCGAAGCGCTGATGACCACGCCAAGATCGAGCCGCAATGCCCGCGTGAGGTAGGCCACACCGGGGGTGGGCAGCGGGCCAGTCAACAGCACGTCGACCCCTGCCGACGCGAATCCCGCTTCGAGCGCAGATTCGATCATGTAGCCCGAGATCCGGGTGTCCTTGCCGATTAGCACGGTAGGCCTGGCGATGCTGTTCTTCAGCACACGCCCCACGGCATGACCGAGGCGAAGCATGAAGTCGGGCGTGATGGGCGCCTGCCCCACGGTGCCTCGAATGCCATCGGTGCCGAAATAGGTTCTGCTCATGTCGTTCGTTTCTGTTTGCCCGGGATTGTGCAGCAGCTAAATTGATGAACTGCGCATCAGCCCAGCGGCCTGCCACACCTTGAGGGCGTCCACCGTGGCCTCGACGTCATGCACCCGCAACACCCTGGCACCATGCTGCACGGCGGCCAGCGCCGCCACCGCGCTGGCCACCAGGCGCTCTCCGGCAGGTCGCCCCGTTACCGCACCCAGGCTGCTCTTGCGTGACCAACCCACGAGCAACGGGTAGCCCAGCGCCAGCAACTCACGCTGTCGCGCCAACAAGGCGAGGTTGTGTTCGACGGTCTTGCCGAAGCCGATACCGGGGTCGAGCACGATGCGTTCGTCTTGCACGCCAGCGTCGCGCACGACGGCGGCCCTCTCCGCCAGAAACGCGCTCACCTCGGTCAACACGTCGCCATAGATCGGCTTCTGCTGCATCGACTGCGGCTCGCCCTGCATGTGCATCAGGCACATGCCGCATGAGGGGTGGGCCGCAACGGCCTCCAGAGCACCGGGCCAACGCAGCGCATAAATGTCGTTGACGATGTCCACACCAAGGTCAAGCGCCGCACGCATGGTCTCTGGCTTGTAGGTGTCAATCGACACCGGCACACCGAGCGACAAAGCCGCCTTGAGCACCGGCAGCACCCGTGCCTGCTCTTCTGCCACCGGCAGCGAGGCAGCGCCGGGGCGGCTCGACTCGCCGCCCAGGTCGAGCATGTCAGCGCCCTCTTTCAGTAGCAGCTCGCAATGCGCAAGCGCGGCTAGGGTGCTGGCGTGCCTGCCTCCATCAGAAAACGAATCGGGCGTGATGTTGACGATGCCCATGACTTGCGGCTGTGTGAGGTCAACACGGTAGCGGGTGGTTTGCCAGGTTATCGGCATCGAATCTCGCAAAATGGAAAACGGGGCCGAAGCCCCGTTGCAAACACTTGAACCACTGCCTGGATCGCTATCAGACCGTCGCTGGCGCGCCGTCCGTGTTTACAGGCGGAGTGGGGCCAGCGTTGCGGCCGCTACCCGGGGTCCAGTCTTTCGGCGGGCGCGGTGGGCGGCCGTCCATGATGTCATCAAGCTGCTCTCTGTAAATGGTTTCCCATTCGAGAAGTGCCTTGGCAATGGCCTCCACCTTGTCTTTCTCCGTTTCAATCAGTCGCCGTGCCAACGCGTACTGCGTGTCGAGAATGAGGCGAATTTCGGAGTCCACCTTCTGCATGGTGGCTTCACTGATGTTGGTGGTGCGGGTCACCGATCGGCCCAAGAACACTTCACCTTCATTTTCTGCATAGACCATCGGGCCCAAGCTCTCAGACATGCCGTATTTCATGACCATATCGCGTGCCAACTGCGTTGCACGCTGGAAGTCATTGGACGCACCTGTCGTCTGCTGATTCATGAAAACTTCTTCGGCAATACGCCCCGCATACAACGCCGCGATATTGGCGAGCATGTACTCCTTATCAGGCGCGTTGTTGTCTTTCTCGGGCAGGAAGAAAGCTACACCCAGCGCGCGCCCACGCGGAATGATCGTGACCTTGTGTACCGGGTCATGTTTGGGCAGTTTCAGCATCACAAAGGCGTGGCCGGCCTCGTGATACGCCGTGTTCTTCAGATCTTCCGGGTCAATGACGGCACTGCGCCGCTCAGCGCCCATGAAGATCTTGTCTTTGGCTTTTTCAAAATCTTGCATATCCACCACGCGGCCATTGCGCCGCGCCGCCATCAATGCAGCTTCGTTACACAGGTTGGCCAGGTCAGCGCCGCTCATGCCGGGGGTGCCTCGGGCGATGACGTTCACGTTGACATCGTTTCCGACAGGAATCTTGCGCATGTGAACGTTCAGGATCTGCTCACGGCCTCGGATATCGGGCAAGGTTACATAGACTTGGCGGTCGAAGCGACCTGGCCGCAGCAGAGCGGGATCGAGAATGTCAGGCCGATTGGTGGCTGCCATCACGATCACGCCGACGTTGGTTTCGAAGCCGTCCATCTCGACGAGCATCTGGTTCAGCGTCTGTTCAC
>JACMKW010000685.1 GCA_014379885.1 Rhizobacter sp. | reverse complement strand
TCGACGAGCTGACCGAGCTGGTCGAAGAAGCGGTGCTGAAAGAGTTCGAGAAGATCGCCGAGCGCGGTGGCGTGCTGGGCGCGATGGAAACCGGCTACCAGCGCGGCCAGATCCAGGAAGAGAGCATGCGCTATGAGATGCTCAAGCACACCGGCGAGTACCCCATCATTGGCGTGAACACCTTCCGCAACCCCCACGGCGACCTGGTGCCGCAGCACATCGAGCTGGCGCGCTCTACCGAGGCCGAGAAGCAGTCGCAGCTCAAGCGCCTGGCGGCCTTCCAGGCCGAGCATGCGGGCGAAGCACCGGCCATGCTCAAGCGGCTGCAACAGGCCGTGATCGACAACCGCAACGTGTTCGAGGTGCTGATGGACGCAGTGCGTGTGTGCTCGCTGGGGCAGATCACCAACGCACTGTTCGAGGTGGGTGGACAGTACCGGCGCAGCATGTAGAAACCTTGTATTTTGAGCGGACGTCGCTCAAAATGCGCGGATGATTAATCGAGAACTGATCCACACCTTGGGCGAACGCCTGGGCTTCTACCCAGGAGTCGTCTTGCTCGGGCCCCGCCAAGTCGGCAAAACCACGCTGGCACGCGCAGTAGCCGCCCAACACCCGGGCGCTCTGGTGCTTGATCTGGAACGGGCGGCAGATCGGGCTCAACTCACCGACCCCGAACTCTTTTTTGCGCGCCACCGAGACCAGCTCGTCGTGCTCGACGAAGTGCAGAGCATTCCGGAGCTTTTCGCGCATTTGCGCCCCGAGATCGATGCAGACCGCAGGGCTGGGCGATTCCTGCTGCTGGGGTCGGCCTCTGGCCACCTGCTTCGCCAGCAATCGGAGTCACTGGCCGGGCGTGTCAGCTACCTCGAGCTCCCCCCCTTGCTGGCAACAGAGATGCCGCCGGGCTTGATGCAGCTGCAAAAGCTGTGGCTTCGCGGAGGGTTCCCGTTGAGCCAGCTGGCACCCAACGACGCCCTGTCCTTCACTTGGCGACAAGATTTCATTCAAACCTTCTTGCAGCGCGACCTGCCCATGCTGGGTGTCGGCATCCCGGCCGAAACCTTGCATCGCTTCTGGCGCATGCTGGCCCATTTGCACGGTCAGCTTTTCAATGCCTCCCAGCTCGGTGTGTCGCTGGGTGGCATCGCACACACCACCGTGGCGCGATACCTCGACGTGCTGGTCGACACCATGATGACGCGACGGCTGGAGCCGCACCTCGCCAACGTCGGCAAGCGGCTCGTCAAGTCTCCCAAGGTGTACATCCGAGACAGCGGAATCGTTCACGCACTACTGAACGTGGCGAACATCGACGACCTGCAGGGCCACCCGATCGCGGGCGCTTCATGGGAAGGGTTTTGCGTGGAACAGATCAGCGCCCACTTGCCGCCGGGGGCGCAGATGGGGTTTTATCGAACCGCCGCAGGAGCCGAGATCGACGTCGTGGTTTCCATCGGGCAGCGCCTCGTGGGGTTGGAGATCAAGTTCTCCTCCGCGCCAAAGCTCACCAAGGGCTTTTGGACGGCTCGCGAAGATCTGCAACTCGACCGAGCCTTCGTCGTCGCACCGGTCGAAGCCCGTTACCCGTTGGCCGACGGCGTCGAGGTCATTCCGGTTCACGCCATTCGCGACGCACTGCTGGCTTGAGGCGCAGTCAACGACCCGCAGCCTCTTCGCGGCAGGCCCCTCAGTTGTGCCTGAGAAAGCGGGAGAATCCGCCCCATGAAGGCGCTGTCCGACTCACCAGCTTCACCCGCCCTGGCCCTGGCCCGCCGCGCGTGGAAACTGTTGTACCGCGACTCGCCGCGCTGCATTGCGCTGGCTGACCAGGCACTCGCCAAGGCACTGGAGCACAACGACGCAGCCGCTGAAGGCTGGGCACGCCTGGTGCGTGGCCTGCACCTCATCTGGTACGCAACGCCGCAAGAGGCCTCGCACGAGTTGTCGCTGGGCCAGCGCTGTTTCAACACCACGCATGACCGCGCCGGATACCTGCTGGCCGAGGTCGGCATTGCGCGCTGCCTTTGGCGCGAAGGCAAATACCGTGAATCACTGGAGCGTGTGCTGCCGCTGCGCGCCGAAGGCCTGAGCGTGCTCAAGCGCGACGAGCTGGGCATGCTGCTCAACGTGATCGCCGGCTGTTACTCGTCGCTCGGCCAGTCGGAGCAGGCATTCGCCTACATGTACCAAGCGCTGCACGAAGCGCGGCCCGCGCGTGGCAACGGCTTCGAGGTGGTGCTGTACTGCAACCTGGCACACGAGCTGAACCAGCTCGGTGACCACCATCAGGCCTTGAGCTACATCGAAGAAGGCATCACCCGTGGCGCACAGTTGAGCAACACGCGCCTGATGAGCGTGCTGCTGATCAACCGCGTGATCTGCCTCACCGGCCTTGCCCGTTCGCAAGACGCCGTGCCCGACGTGCAACGCCTGCTGCAGCTCGCACCTGACGAAAGCGGCCGCGGCCCCACCAACGCCGAATTCGAGACCCTGGCGCTGGCCGCGCTGCGCGCTGGCGAGCTGGCGCTGGGCCGCGATCTGGTCGAGCGTGCCCGGCAAGACAGCCTGAGCCTGAAGGTGCCCGATGAGCGCATCACGCTGGTGGTGGCCATGGCCGAAGCCTTGAGCGCCGACGAACAGCAGCTGCCGCAGGCCGCCGCTCTGCTGATGGAGAGCGAGCCCTTGTTCGCCAACGCCGACGAAGAAGGCATCAGCCTGCGTGTGCGTTGCCTCTTCTATGAAGCCCTGGCCGACGTTCACCAGCGCCTGGGCCATGCGCCGCAGGCGCTGGCTGCCTTGCGAGCTTGGCAGTGCAGCCACGTGGAGCGCGGCCACCAGGCATCCCGCGCGCGTTACCAGGCGGCGTCGCTGCAGACCGAGCTGCGCCGCCTGCAGCAAAACCTCGACGAGATCGAAGCCCGCCGCCGCGCCACCGAGCGTGCACGCTCCGAGCTGGAGGCCATCAACCAACAGCTGTCGCAAAAGATCAATGAAGTGCAGGCGTTGCAGGCCGAGCTGGAGCAGCAGGCCACGCGTGACTTTCTCACCGGCCTGTTCAACCGCCGCCACCTCAACGACGTGTTGCCGCAGATGCTGGCGAACGCGCGGCGCGAGCAGCAACCGCTGGCGGTGGCCATCATCGACCTCGACCACTTCAAGGCCGTGAACGACCGCCACGGCCACGTGGCCGGCGACACCTTGCTTGCCGCCTTCGGCTCGCTGCTCAACGAGAACACAAGACAGAGCGACCTCGCGTTCCGCTTCGGCGGCGAAGAGTTCTGCCTGCTGATGCCAAGCAGTGGCGCGCGCGAAGCCCAGCGCAAGGTACTGGGCCTGCTGCAAGCGTGGCGACGCAAGGCCTTTCACTTCGAGACCGGCTCGCTGGCGGCCAACACATTTTCTGCCGGCGTGGCCGACTCGTTTGCCAACGCCCAAGAGCACGAGACGATGGAGCACCTGCTCAAGGCCGCCGATGACCGCCTGCTGGTGGCCAAACGCAGCGGGCGCAACCAGGTGCTCTGGGCCGACGCCCCCGCGGCCGAGTTCGAGCAATCCTGAGCCGCGAGCGGTGAGCGCCGGCCTGCAACGGGCCCGCGTCGCCCGAGGTAGCGCCAGCGGCCCCAGCCGCCTCACGCAAGCTCGCCCTAGCGAGCGTTTCGTTACTTTTAGTACGGTCGTCTCATTAATCCATCAAATAATACCTGGACTGGCGTTTTCACTGGCCGTCTTGTCACATTTCTGCTTAATATTTGCACGGCTGTGCGTTTGTGCGGCCTATGTGTCAAACAGGAGAAAACAATGATCAAACGAAGAGATCTGCTGGCCACTGGCGTGGCCGGCAGTACGGCGCTGGCGCTGGGGGGAGGCTTGGGGATGAGTGCGAGCGAGGCCCAGGCGCAGGTCGTCCCACCGGTTTCGGCTCTGGATGCTGCCTCACTGGCCATCCTGCGCGTGTGGGTGCCCGTGATCCTGGGCAACAGCGCGCTGCCCACCGAGGCCACCGCCCGCCAGGCATCGATCAACCTGATCGCCCAGCGCGCCGGTGAAATCGTCAGCAACTACCCACCGGTCAACAAGGCCGGCATCGTGGGCCTGTTCACCACCCTCAAGGGCGGGCCGCAGATCTTCAACGCCGGTTTCCCCGCCACCTGGGAAGCCATGCCGGCATCGCTGCTGGCTGCTCTGCTCGAAGGCCTGCGCGTGAGCCAGGCAGCAAGCCAGCGCGGGATCTTCAGCGCGTTCATGGGGCTCATCCCCAACGCGCATTACTCCAACCCGATCAACTGGCCGGCCATCAGTTACCCCGGCCCGCCGAAATTCGCTTGAAGAGGCACCCTACATGACCATTCCCCAAATCATTCCCATCCCGACCAAGAAGCCGATCGACCCCTGGGTCGTTGGCAAGCGGGCCGGCTGGAAAGTCATCGACGCTTCCACCCTGACCAGTGATCAATCCATCACGGCCGATGTAGTGATCATCGGCACCGGCGCGGGCGGCGGCATCACCGCTGAAATGCTGGCAGCCGGCGGCCTGAAGGTCGTGCTGATCGAAGAAGGCCCGTTGAAGTCGTCGAGCGACTTCAACATGAAGGAGTCCGAGGCTTACCCGCAGATGTACCAGGAGAACCTGGCACGTCGCACGCTGGACGGCGGCGTTGGCATTCTGCAGGGTCGCACCGTCGGTGGCGGCACCACGGTGAACTGGGCCACCAGCTTCCGCACCCCCGCAGCGGTGTTGGAGCACTGGCAGCGCATCTATGGCCTGACCGACTACACCCAAGCCAGGATGGACCCGTGGTTCACCGCGGTCGAGAAGCGCCTGGGCATCAAGCCTTGGGGCGGCGCGATCAACGGCAACAACGCGATTCTGTCTTCGGGGCTGTCGAAGCTGGGCCTGAGCTGGGGCATCACTTCGCCCAACGTCAAGGGTTGCGCGGCGCTCGGCTACTGTGGCCTGGGCTGCCCGATCAACGCCAAGCAGTCGATGCTGGTCACCACGCTGCCCACGGCCCTCGCCCTGGGTGCCAAGTTGTACACCCGGCTGCGTGCACTGAACTACACGTTCAACACCGCCAAGACGGCCATCACCGGCCTGGTGTGTGACGCACTTGACCCATCGGGACTTGCGCCCAACGGCCGCAAGGTCACGATCAAGGCCAAGCATTACGTGCAAGCCGGCAGCGCAATCAACGGCCCCTCGCTGTTGCTGCGCTCGAGCGCACCCGATCCGTACGCCACCTTGGGCAAGCGCACGTTCCTGCACCCCAGCGCTTCGGTGGGTGGCCTGTACGAGCGTGAGATCAACGCCTATGCCGGTCTGCCGCAGTCGATCTACTCCGACCACTACCTGGACAACGTGCCGCTGACCGGCACGCCGGGCTTCAAGCTGGAAGTGGCTCCGTTGCACCCGGTGCTGGTGGCTGGTGGCCCGACCTACTTCGGCGAGCAACACGCCGAACTGATGCGCAACTTCAGCAAGTACGGCGTCGTGATCTCGTTCGTGCGCGACGGCTTCATGGCCGACAGCGTAGGCGGCACCGTGAAGCTGCGCGCCGATGGCTCACCGGGTCTGGATTACCCGCTGAGCACCTCGGTGCTGGAGTCGATTAGAACTTCCATCAAGGCCCAGGGCGCGGTGCAGTTTGCTGCCGGCGCAACCCGTGCCTTCATCGGCCACATCGATGCCAATACACAAGGCTTCACCAACAACGCCGACTTCCAGGCCGCGGCGGATGCCTTGCCGATGGTGTCAGGTCGTGTGCGCCTGAACTCAGCTCACCAGATGGGCGGCTGCGGCATGTCGGCCGACCCGACCAAGGGCGTGGTCAACCCGAACGGGCGTCACCATCAGATCACCAATCTGTCGGTGCATGACTCGTCGGTGTTCCCGACCAGCCTGGGGCTGAACCCGCAAGAGACGATCTTCGCCATGTCGGCCCGCAACACGGCCCGCCTGGCGCTGGATATCTACGGCTGCAAGACGGCTAAGTTGACGGAACCTACCTGAGCCTCGGGTTCTCGGCGCTTCTCTGAAAACGCCTCGGCCTGCGCCGGGGCGTTTCCCTTTGCATCAGAGCGGTTCGGGCCAGACCAGGCGGCCATTGAGCACCGGCTCGGCACGCAGGCGCTCCAGCGCGAAGTCGACAAACGCGCGCACTTTGGCAGCCGCCTTGCGGCCTTCGGCATACACCAGTTGCACGGGAATCGGCGGCGGTTCGTGGTCGGCCATGACGACGTGCAGGCGCCCGGCCAGCACGTCATTCGAGACCTGGTACGACAGCGCACGCGCCAGGCCGTGGCCCGCCAGCGCCGCCGCGATCGCCATTTCACCGGCGTTGGTCACCATCTGCATCTGCGGGTGGGCGATCTCGCCGGCCGCTTCTCCGTTGGTGCGCGCCCTGCCGCCAGGCGGGTAAAACACCCAGGGGGCGCTGACCGAGCCGTGCTGAGAAAACCCCATGCCACGGTGCTGTGCCAGATCGGCCGGTGTGCGTGGCACGCCATGCTCGGCCAGGTACTGCGCAGAGGCCACGACGACGCGCCGCACATGGCCAGCACGCTGCGCGGTGAGGCCCGAATCGGGCAGGTGGGCAATGCGCACCGCCACGTCGAAGCCCTCGTCGAGCAGGTGCACGATCTGGTCGCTGAAGAAGCTGCGCGCGGTGAGCTGCGGCTGCTGTTTCAAAAAATCCAGCAGCACGGGCGCCACATGCAATCTCCCGAACATCTGCGACGCCGTGATCGACAACTGGCCCTGCGGCACATCGTGCGCGCCGCTGGCCGAAGCTTCGGCCTCGTCAATTTCGGCCAGGATGCGTTTGCAATCGGCATGGAAGCGCGCACCGGCCTCGGTGAGCGCCACGCTGCGTGTGCTGCGGCGCAGGAGCTGCACGCCCACGCGTGCTTCAAGCGCAGCAATCGCGCGTGTCACCGCCGGGGGCGACATGGCCAGCTGCCGCGCAGCCGGTGCAAAGCCGCGGGCATCGGCCACGGCCACAAAGATGCGCATGCCTTCGAGCTTGTCCATCAACGTCATTCCTCTGCGCGGAATTATCAAGTGCGTGCGGCGGGCATTCCGATTTCAGCTGTCGCTGGCTAAGGTCACGCCATTGCAACCCGAGCTGAGAACCCGATGGCCACGATCCGCTTCTACCACCACCCGCTGTCCGGCCACGCGCACCGTGTGCGCCTGTTCCTGTCACTGCTGCAGCTGCCCTTCGAAGCCATCGAGATCGACATCACGAAAGGCGCGCAGAAGGAGCCCGAGTACCTCGCGCTCAACCGTTTTGGCCAAGTGCCGGTGATCCAGGACGGCGACGTCACGCTCGCCGACAGCAACGCCATCCTCACCTACCTGGCGCTGCGCTACGACGCAAGCGGCCAATGGCTGCCGCGCGACCCGGTGAGTGCGGCGAACGTGCAGCGCTGGCTGTCGGTAGCGGCGGGAACCCTGGTCAACGGTCCCGGCAATGCACGCGTCAACGTGCTGTTCGGGCGGCCCCAAGACCCGCGCTGCGGCGAGATCGCCGGTCAGCTCTTCAAGCGCATGGACGACCACCTCGCCTCCCAGCCCTACCTTGCTAGCGCCGCGCCCACGATTGCCGACATCGCGCTCTACACCTACACCGCCCACGCCCCCGAAGGCGGGGTGTCGCTGCAAGCGTTCTCGCAGCTGCGCGCCTGGCTGCAGCGCATCGAGGCCCTGCCGCACTTCGTCGGCATGGTGCGCAACCCGGCGCTGGTTTGACCATGGGTACGGTGCACGCTGGTGAACGCGAGGTACAGCTGCGCGCCGGTGTGCACGAACGCTCGGCAGCGGTGATGCAGCAAGTGATTCGCCCGGCCATGCCCGAGCAGCACATCGAGCTGTTCGAAAAGTTGCCCACGCTGCTGGTGGGCAGCCTGGATGCAAAACACCGGCCCTGGGCTTCGGTGCTGAGCGGCTGGCCGGGTTTCATGCATGCGCCGGATGCGCTGCATCTGCGTGTGGAAGCTCTGCCACAAGCGGGCGACCCAACAGCACTGCAACCTGGCATGCCGCTCGGCCTGCTGGGGCTGGAGCCGCACACACGGCGACGCAACCGCATGAACGGCAGCATTGTTGCGCTCGATGCAAACGGCTTCACGGTGCAGGTCGACCAGAGCTTCGGCAACTGCCCCAAGTACATCCAGGCACGTACCCCACGCTGGGTGGACCGCGGCGTGCCGCCTCCAGCTCAACCCGAGCATTCGCAACTCAGCGCCCGAGCACAGCGCTTGGTGAACGGGGCCGACACCTTGTTCATCGCATCGGCCACACAGCATGCACGCGGCCACGCCGATGCAGACGGTGTGGACATGTCGCACCGCGGCGGCCGACCGGGCTTTGTTCGCCTCGGTGAAAACGGTGGCGCGACCGTGCTGCACATTCCCGACTACCGCGGCAACAACTTCTTCAACACGCTGGGCAACTTGGCCGCGAATCCACTCGCCGGGCTGCTGTTCATCGACCACGACAGCGGTGATCTTTTGCACCTGACGGGCCGCAGCGAGTTGCTGTGGAGCGAGGACAACACCCAACGAGAGATTCGCTTCACTGTCGACACGGGTCTGTGGCGCGCACAAGCCTTGCCACTCACCTGGTCGGCACCCGAGTTCGCTTCTCAACTCATGGCCTGACACCGAAGCGACTGACATGTCGCGCGCCACGCGCTAGTCTGCGGGTCTTCAAAACAATCTCAGGAGACCGCGCCATGGACACCAGCCAACTCTTCTCGCTGAAAGGCCGCACTGCCCTCATCACCGGCGGTTCGCGTGGCATCGGCCGCATGATCGCGGCAGGTTTCCTGGCGCAGGGCGCGAAGGTCTACATCTCGGCCCGCAAGGCCGAAGCCTGCGACCAGACAGCCAAGGAGCTGTCGGAGTTTGGTACCTGCATCTCGCTGCCCGCCGATGTGTCCACGGTGCAGGGCGCCCAGGCCCTCGCCGCGGCCTATGGCAAGCACGAAGGCCAGCTCGACATCCTGGTCAACAACGCCGGCGCCGCCTGGGGCGCTGATTTCGACGAGTTCCCCGAGAGCGGTTGGGACAAGGTAGTTGACCTCAACATGAAGGCTCCCTTCTTCCTCACCCAAGCGCTCAAGCCGCTGCTGGCTAAGGCCGGCGAAAAACAGCTGGCCAAGGTGATCAACATCGCCTCGATCGACGGTATCGCGGTCAACCCGATGGAAACCTATTCGTACGCCGCCAGCAAGGCCGGGCTGATCCACCTGACCAAGCGCATGGCCACGCACCTCATCAAGCACCACATCGTGTGCACCGCCATCGCCCCCGGCGCCTTTGCGTCGGAAATGAACCGCGCCGCGCGCGACCACGCCGAAGAGGTGTCGCTGCGCATCCCGGCCGGGCGCATCGGCGCAGATGAAGACATGGCCGGCACCGCCATCTTTCTCGCCTCACGCGCGGGTGACTACGTGATCGGCCAGACCCTCGCGGTGGATGGTGGCGTGACGCTTGGTCGCTGACCCGAGATCCCGTCATTCCCGCAAACGCGGGAACGACGGGAGACAGGCCAGATCTCTGAACCGGTATGACCATTTGCAAGCTGTTTTCCTAAGGAGAACCCCAGTTTGCAGAAAAGACGGTATGGCATAGGATGATCTCGCTTGCCCGTCGGCAGGCGAGTCGCGGGTGCCTTGTCGCCTGCGCGACTGTTGCCCTACCTCGTCATGACCCAGCCCGCCCACCCTGACTCCGCCACAGCTTTCGCCGACGGGAAAATTCTGCTGTCCATCGAACAGGGCGTGGCGGTCATCCGCTTCAACCGCCCCGAAAAGCACAACGCGATGTCGGTGGAAATGTGGGAGGGCCTGGCCCTGGCCCTCACCGCCGCACGTGACCACGTTGAAACGCGGGCGCTGATCCTCACAGGCGTCGGCGGCAAGAGCTTCGTCTCGGGCGCTGACATCACCCAGTTCGAGCGCAACCAGAGCAGCCCGGAAGATCGCGCCGAATTCGGCCGGCGTGCGGGCGCCTACCGCAGCCTGCTGGCCAACTTCCCCAAGCCCACCATCTCGTGCATTCAGGGTTACTGCATCGGCGGCGGCCTGGGCCTCGCGCTGGGTACTGACATCCGCATTGCCAGCACCGGCAGCGAGTTCGGCATTCCGGCGGCCAAGCTGAGCATCGCCTACCCATTCAGCGGCTTGCAAGTGCTCAACTCGCTGGTGGGCCCATCGTGGGCGCGGCTGCTGCTTTACAGCGCGATGCGCATCGACGCGGCCGAGGCCGAACGCATCGGCCTCATCACCCGCATGGTGAGCGACGACGAGCTGTGGCCACACACGCTTGACTTGGCGCAGCGCATTGCCAGCAATGCACCGCTGTCGGTGTATGCCGCCAAAATCACCATCGATCAGATCTTGAAAGACCCGGCCGATCGCGACATGGAGGCCATACGCGCGATGGCCGCACGCTGCGCCAACAGCGAAGACGCCAAGGAAGGCCGCCGCGCCTTCATGGAAAAGCGCGTGCCCCAGTTCCAGGGCCACTGAACTCACAACCAAAACGCACACCACCAGGAGACACACCATGGACTTCGGCTTTACCCCCAAGATGATCGAGTGGCAACAGCGCTTGATGGATTTTGTCCAGGCCAACGTTGTTCCCGCCGAGCCTCTGTTCCGCAAGGAAATGGAAGCCAACCGCGCCAAGGGCAACCAGTGGAACCCTACCCACGAGGTGATGGACGCCTTGAAGGCCAAAGCCAAGGCTGCAGGCCTGTGGAACATGTTCCTGCCCGCATCACAACTCGGCGCTGGCCTGAGCAATGTGGAGTACGCCCCGCTGTGCGAAATCATGGGCCGCTACCCGCTGACCGGCGAATCCATGAACTGCTCGGCCCCCGACACCGGCAACATGGAGCTGCTGGAGCGTTATGGCACCGAAGCGCACAAGGAGCGTTGGCTCAAGCCGCTGCTGGCCGGTGAAATCCGCTCCGGCTTCGCGATGACGGAGCCGGATGTGGCTTCATCCGACGCCACGCAGATTCAATCGCGCATCGTGCGTGACGGTGACCACTACGTGATCAACGGCCGCAAGTGGTGGACGTCGGGCGCGCCCGACCCGCGTTGCAAAGTGCTGATCTTCATGGGCAAGACCGGTTCGACCGACGACCCCAGCCCGCACAAGCAGCAGTCGATGATCATCGTGCCGATGGACACCCCGGGGGTGAAGGTGGAGCGCTGGTTGTCGGTGTTCGGCTACGACCATGCGCCGCACGGCCACGCCGAGATCAGCTTCACCAATGTGCGTGTGCCGGCTGACCACTTGCTGCTCGGCGAAGGCCGCGGCTTCGAGATCGCGCAAGGCCGCCTGGGCCCGGGCCGCATCCACCACTGCATGCGTTTGATCGGCGGCGCCGAGCGCGCGCTCGAGCTGATGTGCAAACGCGCTCTGGTGCGCAAGCCCTTCGGCAAGCTGCTGTCTGACCAGGGCGTGTGGCGTGAGCGCATTGCGCACTCGCGCATCCTGATCGACCAGGCCCGCTTGCTGACGATGAACGCCGCTTACGCCATGGACACCAAGGGCAACAAGGGCGCACGCAACGAGATCGCGATGATCAAGGTGGCCGCTCCGCAAATGGCCTGCCAGGTGATCGACTGGGCGATCCAGATTCATGGGGGTGCCGGTGTCTCGCAAGACACGCCGCTCGCCGCGGCTTACACCAGCGCACGCACCATCCGCTTTGCTGACGGCCCCGACGAGGTTCACCTCAATGCCATCGGCAAGGCGGAACTTGCGCGCTACATGGCGCCCAAGGTGAAGGCCTGATACAAAGCAGGAACCAACGCCTCCGCCCGTTCGGGCTGAGGTATCGAAGCCGGCACGGCCGGAGCGGGCCTTCGATACCTCAGGCTGAGCGGGAGTGGCGGATCCAAGATTGAAGAGACACGCGAGGCCTACCCACCATGTCAGACCGTCACCTAGCCTTCTGGCCTGAGCACGCCCCGCGTCACCTGTTCGTTCCAGAAACCAACCTGTACTACAACGTCGAGGTGTCTGCGGCGCGCTTCCCCAAGAAGCCGTTCCTGATCTTCTACGACACGCCCATCAGCTTCCTGCAGTTCAAGGAAGAGACCGAAAAACTCGCCGGCTATCTGGAGCAGGTGTGTGGCGTGAAGCAGGGTGACCGTGTGCTGCTCTACATGCAGAACAGCCCGCAGTTCATGATCGGCTACTACGCCATATTGCGCGCCAACGCAGTGGTGGTGCCGGTCAACCCGATGAACCTCACCGGCGAGCTCAAGCACTACGTGAGCGACACCGACGCCACGGTGGCGCTGGTTTCTCAAGAACTTTATCCGCGCATGAAACCGCTGCTGGCGCCAGGCACCGAAGGCGCCCTGAACCACATCGTCGTGGCCGCCTACAGCGATTACCTCGTCGCACCCACCACGCTCAACGTGCCCGACTTCGTGGCCGCACCGCGCGTACCCATCGCCGACAAGGGGGTCTCACTGTGGTCTGACGCGCTGGCGCGCAAGCTCACCCCCGGCCCGCTGACAGCAGGCCCCGATGACTTGTGCGTGATGCCCTACACCTCAGGCACCACCGGCCACCCCAAGGGCTGCATGCACACCCACCGCAGCACCATGTACAACACGGTGTCGGGCGGTGTGTGGGGCCAGTCCAACCAGGGCTCGGTGAGCATGGCGGTGCTGCCGTTGTTCCACGTGACCGGCATGCAGGGCAACATGAATGCGGTGATCTTCGGCGGCTCCACCGTGGTGCTGCTGCCGCGCTGGGATCGCGACGCCGCAGCCGAATGCATCCAACGCTACCGCATCACCGGCCTCGGGCTCATCACCGCGATGGTGGTCGACTTCGTGTCCAATCCCAAGCTCGACGACTACGACCTCTCCAGCCTGCGCCGCATTGGCGGTGGCGGTGCGGCAATGCCCAAGGCGGTGGCCGACATCCTTGAGAAAAAGCTCGGCCTGAAATATGGCGAGGGCTACGGCATGTCGGAAACCAATGCCGCCACCCACATGAACCCGCCCGACCGCTCCAAGAAGCAGTGCCTCGGTGTGCCGGCCTTCGATGTGGACGCGCGCGTGGTTGACCCGAGCACGCTGCAAGAGCTACCGCCCGGCGAGACCGGCGAGATCATCGTCAGCGGCCCGCAGGTGATGCGTGGTTACTGGAAGAACCCCGAAGCCACGCGCGACGCGTTTGTCGAGCTCGACGGCAAGCGCTTCCTGCGCACCGGCGACCTGGGGCAAACCGACGAGGAAGGCTACTTCTTTTTCGTCGACCGCCTCAAACGCATGATCAACGCGGCCGGTTTCAAGGTCTGGCCGGCCGAGGTGGAAGCGCTGCTCTACCAGCATCCCGCCATCCAGGAGGCCTGCATCATCGCGGCCAAAGACGTGAAGCGCGGCGAAACGGTCAAGGCTTTCATCGTGCTCAGGCCCGGCCAGCAAGGCAAGGTAAGCGCGCAGGAAATCATCGACTGGTCACACGCCAACATGGCGGCCTACAAAATCCCGCGCCTGGTCGAGTTTGTGGACGCGCTGCCCAAGTCGGGCACGGGCAAGGTGCAGTGGCGCGAGCTGCAGGAAAAAGAGAACGCGCGCACCGCAACCGCCTAGTGCCATCACCAACGCGGCCGGCGCCAAGCCGCCTGCAGCTATGCTTGCGCCCCCTTTACCACACCGTGCCGCGAGCGATGACCAGATTTGATCCCCGAGCCATCATCATCGCCATGCTGTTGTCGCTGGCGCTCGACGTGGTGGGTGGCGCTGTGTTGCTGGTCGTCTTCAGCGCCGGGCTGAGCGAGGGCATGTCACCCGAACAACTCACCGCCGCCATGCAGGCCGTGCTGCAAAACACCGGGTTCATGCTGGCCTCGCTTTGTTTGGGCACCGCCACCACCATGTTCGGCGGCTACATCGCGGCCCGCCTGGCCCGCGCCTACCCCTATTTCAACGCGTTGGCGGTCGGGGTGTTGGGCATCGTGCTCAGCCTGATGCTGTCCAGCGAGTCGCCGTGGTGGTTTGACGCCCTGGCCTACCTCGTCACCTTGCCGGCGGCGGTGTTCGGCGCCCACATCGCGCGGCGAAGGCGAAACCAATGAAACAAACGACGCCCGGCGTGAAACCCGCACACAACACCTGAGCCTCACAGTGCCCAGCAGTGCCAAGCCTGCCTGGAGACACCATGAGCAACGCCCTGTTTCTGCCCCGCGAACTGTTTGCGCCCGCCACGCCGGCCGTCCCTGTCGAACCCGTTGCGCGGCCCCCGCTGCACGGCGCGCACTTCGCCAGCGTCGAGGCTGTGGCCGCCGACCTGCTGAAGGGAATCCCGGCCCTGCCCCCAGCTTCAACCGACCGTCGCCGCAAGCCACGATCGGCCAGTGCGCGAGGGGTTGATCTGTACCTGGCCTAAGTCACGCAAACGGCCTGGTTTCCCACAGAATCCGGGCCATGACCTACCGCACGCTCCACCTCACCGACACGCTCTACCAGTACGTGCTCGACCACTCGCTGCGCGAGCACCCGGCTCAAACGGCCTTGCGCGAAGCGACCCGCACCCACCCCCACGCCGGCATGCAGATCGCGCCCGAGCAGGGGCAGTTCATGGCGATGCTGGTGAAGCTGCTGGGCGCGCGCCTCACCATCGAGATCGGCGTGTTCACCGGCTACAGCGCCTTGAGCGTGGCACTCGCTCTGCCCGCAGACGGCAAGCTGCTGGCTTGCGACATCAGCGACGAGTACACCCGCGTCGGCATGCCCTTCTGGGAGCAGGCGCAGGTGGCGCACAAGATCGACCTGCAACTGGCGCCCGCGCTGCAAACGCTCGACGCCCGCCTGGCCGCTGGCGAGGCCGGCCAGTACGACTTCGCTTTCATCGACGCCGACAAGACCGGCTACGACGCCTATTACGAGCGTTGCCTGCAGCTCGTGCGCCCCGGCGGGCTGATCGCCATTGACAACACGCTGTGGGGCGGCGCCGTGGCAAGCCCGTCGGTTGAGGCCGACACCTTGGCGCTGCAGGCGCTCAACGCCAAGCTGCACCGCGATGAGCGTGTGGATCTGTCGCTGTTGCCCTTCAGCGACGGGTTGACGCTCGCGCGCCGGCGTTGAGGGATGCGTCATTCCCGCTTTCGGGAATGACGAGCGCTTTTTCGCACCGTTTTCCAATCTCGGCGAGCCGATTTTCACAATCGGCAAGACGCTGGTCGCACGCACCGGCAAATTCAAGGCCTTCACTTCCTGTATGGAGACCTGGTCTTGAATCCCCTGCCCCTCAAACTCATCACGCTGGCCACCGTGGCCGCAATCACCCTGTCCGGCTGCAGTTCCTGGCGGGTCGACAAAGCCGCCCAGGTGGCCACGGGCCTCACCAGCCATCTGATCTGCGACGACACCTTCATCTCCCGCATCGACCCGCAAACCGCGTTTGCCGAGAGAGTGGAACCCTTGCGCGGCATGGGTCCGTTCGCGTGGGCCCTGCGCC
>JACMKW010000684.1 GCA_014379885.1 Rhizobacter sp. | reverse complement strand
TGGTGCGAGGTCTCGGCATCAACATCAAGCTGCTGTACCGCGGTGTGTTCGCGGCCGGCGTGGCGCTGGCGGCACTGGCCGGCATGATCGCCGCGCCGATGTCGTCGGTGTACCCGGGCATGGGTGGCAGCGTGCTCATCATCTGCTTCGGGGTGGTGGTGATCGGTGGCATCGGCTCCATCACCGGGGCGCTCATCGCTTCGCTGCTGGTGGGCTTGGTGGATACCTTCGGCAAGGTGTTCTTTGCCGAGTACAGCGGCGTGGGCGTGTACTTGCTGATGGCGGTGGTGCTGGTGTGGCGACCCCAAGGGCTGATGCGGAGGACACATTGATGGCGTGGGCCGAGCGCCGGGCCGCTCCCAAGCCGGCCCACATCCCCTCGGGGGATCGGCCGCGGTACGCCGTGGCCGCGGGGCTGTCATTCCACCTGCTGGTGTGGCGACCCCAAGGGCTGATGCAGAAGAGCCACGCATGACGGCATCACGTTTTTCGTGGCTGGCGCCGGTTGCGGCTGCACTGCTCTTGCTGTGCCTGCCAATGTGGCTGTCACCTTATCTGCAAGGCCTGGTCGCCAAGATCATGGTCTACGCCGTGTTCGCACTGAGTCTGCAATTGCTGGTGGGCACCACCGGCCTGGTGAGCCTGGGGCATGCGGCGTTTCTGGGTATCGGTGCGTATGTGACGGTGTTGGCCTCGCCGGAAGGCACGGTGTCGCTGGCCTGGCTGCTGCCGGCGTCGATGGGGGCTGCTGCGGGGTATGCACTTGTCGTGGGCTTGCTGAGCCTGCGCACGCAAGGTGTGTACTTCATCATGGTCACGCTCGCGTTTGCGCAAATGGCGTACTTCGTGTTCCACGACACCAAGCTGGCCGGTGGCAGCGATGGCCTTTATCTCTACGCGCGGCCGGTATTGGCCGTGAGCGGCATCACGCTGCTCGACCCGCAAGACGCCCGCCAACTGCACACGCTCGTGTGGGCCGCGCTGGTGGCAACCTACGCGCTGCTGGCGCTGTTGTTGAAGTCACGCTTCGGCCATGCACTCGCCGGCATTCGCGTGAACGAGCAGCGCATGCGTGCATCGGGTTTCGCCACCCAGTCCTACAAGCTCGCGGCGTTTGTGATCGCTGGTGCACTGGCCGGTGCCGCCGGTTGCCTGCTGGCGGTGAAAGACGGTGTGGTGAACCCCGAGCTGTTGTCGTGGCACGAATCGGGTGCGGTGCTGTTGATGCTGATTCTCGGTGGGCTTGGGCATTTGCGCGGCGCCGTGCTCGGTGCTGTGGCCTTCACGCTGCTCAAGGAATTTTTCGCCACCGAAGGCCTGGTGGGGCCGCTGGCCGCGCACTGGCAACTGAGCCTGGGCGTGAGCATCATCGTGCTGGTGGCAGCCCTGCCGCGTGGGCTGATGGGCGTGCGTTCATGGTGGCGAACCCATGGCTGACACGCCAGTGCTGCAGGCCACACAACTCACGCGCCACTTCGGCGGGCTCGTGGCCGTCAACGCGGTGTCGCTGAGCCTGCATGTGGGTGAAGTGCATGCGGTGATCGGCACCAACGGTGCGGGCAAATCGACGCTCGTGAACCTGCTGTCGGGCGAGTTGCCGTGCGATGCAGGCAGTGTGCAACTCAGCGTGAACGAGGTCATGCAAGACGTCACCCACTGGCCGCAGCCACGCCGCGCCCGTGCCGGCATGGCGCGCAGCTATCAGCGCAGCACACTCTTCGCTGAGTTCAGCGTGCTGGAGAACTGCCGCCTCAGTGCGCAGGCCGCCTTGCAGCGGCCCTGGCGGGTGTGGGAGCCAGCCGCGCGCTGCGAGCGCAGCCTGGCCATTGCCCATGAAGTGCTGCACACGGTGGGCCTGAGCGACGTCGCACAGCAACTCGCCGGCACGCTCAGCCACGGCCAGAAGCGCCAGCTCGAAGTGGCGATGTGCCTGGCCACACGCGCCCGGGTGCTGTTGCTCGACGAACCACTGGCCGGCATGGGCGCCGAAGAGACCGAACGCATGCTCAGCTTGCTGCAAGCGCTCAAGCCGACGCACGCAGTGCTGCTGGTTGAGCACGACATGGACGCGGTGTTTCGCGTGGCTGACCGTGTGACGGTGATGGTCGACGGCCGTGTGATCGCCAGTGACGCGCCGGATGCGATTCGCAATCACCCAGAGGTGTTGAGCGCCTACCTCGGTGAGGCTTTCGCATGATGCTGCGCGTTTCGAATCTGCATGCGCACTACGGCGCGAGCCATGTGCTGCGTGGCGTCGACCTCGAACTCCCCGCCGGCAGCGCGCTCGGCCTGCTGGGGCGCAATGGCATGGGCAAGACCACGCTGATCCGCACGTTGATGGGTTTCGTGCCGGCCACACAAGGCCAGGTGCATTGGCAAGACCGGGAGGTGACTGGCTTAGCGCCCGAACGCATGGCGCGACTGGGCGTCGCCTACGTGCCCGAAGGGCGTGGCATCTTCGGCAACCTGAGCGTGCGCGAAAACTTGTTGATGGCCGCGCGACCCGGCGTGGCCGGCCAGCGCGATTGGACGCTCGACCGTGTGCTGGCCACCTTCCCGCGGCTGGCCGAGCGGCTGTCGCATGGCGGCCAGCAGCTCTCGGGCGGCGAGCAGCAAATGCTGGCCATCGGCCGCGCACTGATGACGCACCCGCGGCTGCTGATCCTCGACGAAGCCACCGAGGGACTGGCCCCACTGATCGTGGCCGAGATCTGGCGCGTGATCGCCGAGGTGCGCGCCCAGGGCATCAGCACCTTGATCGTGGACCGCAACCACCGCGCCGTGCTGGCGCACACCGACCAGGCCATCGTGCTGGAAAAAGGGCGCGTCGTGATGGCCGGTGCTTCGGGGAGCCTTTCCGGGCAGGCACTGGCCCAGGCCCTGGGGGTGTGAGCACAAACCGCCTGTCCATGTGTGGAAATCACGCGCTGCCCCCCCGCGCCGAGCTTTGCTGAGGGCCGGTTCTTCGATACGCTTCGCATGTTGATGGCCACTCACGTGCAACCCATGTCACCTGCTCCCTGCTTCCCTCGCGCGGCCATGCCATTTCTGAATTACTTCAAATTCATCGCCCTGGCCGCCGCCCTGGGCCTGCTCGGTGCCTGCGCCGCACCACCCCGTGTGCCTCGCTACGTGTCGCCCGTGAACGTGCCAGTCGCCAAGCTCGCCATGCGGGCCACGCTCACCGGCGTCGATGGCTACGGCGTGGTGGTCTATGGCGACAACGACACCTGCGGGAACGTGCAGCTTGCCGCCACCGCCACCCGCACCGGCGAGCCCCCGGTTTCGATCAACCTCGCGGCCGGGCAATGGGCCACGGTGGGCTTCATGGCCTTGAACCAAAGCCGCCAGTCATGCTGGATACGCTGGTCGTTCCAGCCGGTCAGCGGCCGCACCTACCTGCTGGCTGGCGCGGCCAGCAACAACGGGTGCAGCGCCCGCCTGCTCGACGCCACCAACCCCGATGACATCAAGCCCGACCCCACCGCCGTGCGGCGCAACATCGCTGGCAACACCTGCCAGTCGATCGCCTCGGCGCAAGCGGCGCGCTCGAAGTCCACCGACAGCGTGAGCAGTGCCCCGGGTAAGGGCGACGCCACACTCGCACCGTCTGCCACCACTGACGAACTGAAAGACCTGATCGGTCGATGAACGCGCTCGCCATGATCCGCACCACCTGCATCGCCGTCACGTTGCTGTCGGCCCTGGGAATGAGCCAGGGTGCTGCCGCCGCCAAACCACTCACCGCGGCCGAGATGTTCGCCAATGTCTCGCCCAGCGTGTGGCGCGTGACCACCTACGATGTGGACGGCCTGCCACTCGGCCAGGGCAGCGCGGTGGTCGTGGGCCCAGAGGCCCTGGTCACCAACTGCCACGTGCTGCGCCGCGCCAAACGTGTGGCCGTGCGCCAAGGCACGAAGACGATCAACGCGAGCCTTGCGCTGTGGGACGTGCAGCGCGACGTGTGCCAACTCAAGGCGCCCGGCGTCAACGCACCAGCCGTGGTGCTGGGCGAGGCCGCTCGCATGGTGGTGGGCCAGGAGGTGTATGCCATCGGCCACCCCAAGGGGCTGGAGCTGACGATGAGCGCCGGGCTGATCTCGTCGTTCCGCCGCAATGACAAAGACCAGCTGATCCTGATTCAAACCTCAGCCGCCATCTCGGCCGGCTCCAGCGGTGGTGGCCTGTTCGATGCCGCCGGCACGCTGATGGGGCTCACCACCATCGGCTCGGTGGGCGCAGACACACAGAACCTGAACTTCGCCATCCCGGCCGACTGGGTGCGTGAGCTGCCCGAACGCCACGCGCGCTTGTCGGCGCCGGCCAAGGCAGCCTCCGGGGTTGCCTCGGCCTCGTCAACCCACCCAGCGAGAGCGTGGCAGCCGCCGGCACACCTGCTGCCGTAACAGCCGCGGTCAAGGCGGAATACGCCCTCAACGACGCGAGCAAGCTGCCCTATGCGAGCGACCGCATGCGCGAGCGCTACAACCTCTTTCTCACACGGCCGTTGCCGCGTGCCTTCGTGATCTCCGAAGGCGGCGAGTGGCGCCAGGCCTGGGGCGGCCCCGCCAGCCCGTCCGACCGCGCCTTGAAGGAGTGCGAAGCGCTCAAGCGCGGGCGATGCTTCGTTTATGCGGTGGACAACGCGGTGGTCTATCGCCCGGCGTCGGGCACCTCAGACTGACTTCAGACTGACAACACCCGCTCGACCCAGGCCACAAAATGCGCCGTCACCTCGGCGCGGTTGGTCTCGTTGAAGAGCTCGTGGCGTGCACCGCCGTAAATGTGCAGTGACACATCGGTGAGGCCCGCCGCGCGGTAGCGGTCAATCAACGGGTAGAGCAGCTCCAGCTTGCGGTTGATCGGGTCGGCGTCGCCCACCAGCACGTAGAGCGGCAGCTCCTTGGGCATGCGCTCGATCTCTTGCGGCTGCGCCATGCGTTCGCAGGCCGCCGACATGGTGCTGCGCGATTCGGGTGTCAGCGTGAAGCCGCACAGCGGGTCGGCAATGTAGGCGTCAACCTGCGCTTCATCGCGGCTCAACCAATCGAAGGGCGTGCGCGGTGTCTTGACAGACACGTTGTTGTCTTCCAGCTTCCACGCCGTGACGCGTTTGGCGTACAGCAGGTCGAGCGCGGCGGTGCCCGACAAGGCCGCCGCGTGCAGACCATGCGCATGGTCGAGCAAGTAGAGCTGGGTGGCAAACGAGCCCATGCTGTGGCCCAGCAAGATCAAGGGCAGGCCGGGGTGCAGCGCCTTCACGAACTCGCTCACCGTCAGCATGTCGGTCACCAGGCCGGTGAAACCGCGCGGCCCGAGGTCGCCCTTGGCATTGCGCAGCGCCGCTTCTTCGCCGTGGCCGCGGTGGTCGTTGGC